>CACZFE010000027.1 GCA_902780365.1 uncultured Spirochaetales bacterium | reverse complement strand
CACGGGGAAAGCAGCGTGTGGATGTGAAGATCCGCCCTGTATTGGTTCATCGCTTTACTTTATAAGTTCGTAAATTTTGCCCGAAATCGTGAAAGCGTTCTCTTTTGTGCCGAGAACCGCGATCCCCTCGTCCTCAGCCGATTCGAGCATCTCGGGTTCGGGCGAGATTCCCTTTACCAGAACGACCGCAGCAAGCTCTTTGAGAGAAGCTATCGCCGTTACGTTTTTATGCGACTGAACCGTGACCAGAACATTTCCGTCCTTCGCAGTTCCCATTACATCGCTCAGCAAGTCTCCAGTGTAGCCGCCGGAAATTTCCTTTTCCAGATCGCCTTTTTCGGTAAAAACCTTAAGATCCAGTTTTTCAACAAGTTCCTTAACTTTCATATCTTACTCCGTCAAAAATCAAAAAAAACCGCGCTATGATACGGAAATTTTTCAGAAAGTGAAGATTGATTTTTCCGTTTAGTAGTAATTTTTCGACATCTTTCTTTTTAAGTGTATAGTCTTTCGGTTTTTTGAGGATTTTTCATGGAATTCAAGCTTCATTCGGACTTTGCGCCGGCGGGCGACCAGCCAGAGGCGATAAAAAAGGTAATCAACAATTTCAAGAACGGCTCGAAGCGCGAGCTTATCCTCGGCGCGACGGGAACGGGCAAAACTTTCGTCATGGCGCATCTCATCAAGGCTTTGAACGTGCCGACACTCGTTATCGCCCACAACAAGACGCTTGCAGGGCAGCTTTACGGCGAATTCAAGAACTTTTTCCCGGAAAACGCGGTGGGATACTTCATCTCTTTTTACGAGTACTACCAGCCCGAAGCCTACATTCCGACGACCGACACCTACATTGAAAAAGACGCAGCGCGAAACGACGACATCGAGCGGATGCGCCACTATGCCACAGCTCACCTGCTTGAAAACAGGCAGTGCGTGATCGTCGCTTCGGTAAGCGCGATATACGGCATCGGCTCTCCTGAATACTACAAGGATCTCACGATAAAACTTTTCGTCGGGAACACCTATCCGATGAAAAAACTGTGCGAAGACCTTGTGGAAACGCAGTACGAGCGGACTAACGCCGACCTTACCCGCTGCAAATTCCGTGTTAGAGGCGATGTTGTCGATATCTTCCCGCCTTATGAAGAGGAAGTTGCGGTGAGGATCTCCTACTTCGGCGACGAGATCGAGGAAATTTCGCTTATCAGGCCTTTCGACGGGCAGAAAATCAAGAGTCTGGATTCGGTCAGCGTCTATCCTTCGAGCCACTATGTCGCCGAAAAAGAGACTTTGAAGCGTTCGGTCGAAAAAATCAGGAAAGAGCTTGAAGAACGCATAAAATACTTCGAAACAAACAACAAACTCATCGAGGCGCAGCGGATAAAGGAACGCGTCACGCAGGATCTTGCGATGCTTGAGACTGCCGGATACTGCTCGGGGATCGAGAATTATTCGAGATATATCACGAACCGCGAAGAGGGAGAAACGCCGCCCACGCTCATGGACTATTTCGGCGACGACTTTCTTGTTATAGTTGACGAATCGCATGTCACTCTGCCGCAGATAAAGGGAATGTACCGCGGCGACCGCGCGAGAAAAGAGGTTCTCGTAAAATACGGTTTCCGCCTTCCGAGCGCGCTTGACAACAGGCCGCTCAATTTCGACGAATTCATTGCAAAAACCGATAAAGTGATGTTCGTTTCTGCGACTCCGAAAGAGTATGAGATAGAGCAAGTTTCTGAAATCATTGAACTTATAAACAGGCCTACCGGGCTACTTGACCCGCTTCCGCAGATACTTCCGGCAAAAAACCAGATCGCCACACTTTATGACGAGATCGTGAAAGAAACGGAAAAAGGGGGCAAAGTTCTGGTGACTTCGCTCACGAAAAAAATGGCGGAGGATCTCACCGATTTCCTCAAGGAACGAGGCATCAGAGCGCGATATCTCCACAGCGACATCGACAGCATCGAGCGTCTCAAGATCGTCATGGAACTGCGGAAAAACATGTTCGACGTCCTCGTCGGAGTCAACCTTCTGCGAGAAGGATTAGATATTCCCGAAGTTTCGCTCGTCGCGATTCTGGATGCCGACAAAGAGGGATTCCTGCGCAGCGAAGCGTCACTCATTCAGACGATAGGACGTGCCGCAAGAAACGAAAACGGCAGAGCTCTCCTTTTTGCCGACACAATGCCCGATTCACTCAAAAACGCGGTTTACGAAACCATGCGCCGCAGACAGATCCAGGAAAAATTCAACGCCGAGCACGGCATCACGCCGCACAGTGTCACCAAAAAGGCGATCCTCGACATCGAATCGCACATCCCCGGCAAATCAAAGGAAGGTGTCACAAAAATGCCGCGCAACAAGACCATAAAACTCATAGCCGAACTCGAAAGCGAAATGAAAAAAGCGGCTTCCGAATGGGATTTCGAATATGCCGCAATACTGCGCGACAAAATCTTCCAATATAAAGCGAGTTTAGGAGAGAAGAAGGAATAGTGCTCTTTAAGGAGGGAAATATGAAAAAATTCACACTTTTTGCGATCTTCGCACTTTTTATGTTTGCCTGCGGAGGCGGAAGCGACAGCTCTTTCAACGCCGAAAAAAGCCCTTACGGAGACCCGACAGTCACAAGTGTCGCGGCAATCAACGCGGGGATGCTCACCAATGAAAAAAAGCTCCACGTTTTGGAAAGATCGGGAACATCTGAATTTTCAGGAAGGGTTTTCGACGTGATCGATGTCAAAATAAATGACAGCAGCGAGGCTGAAATGCTCTTTTCACCGTTTCCAGTCACGAAAGAGACAAAAAAGATCGTTTTCGGCGGCTACACTTCAAAAAGCGGCGAAGGGATAAAACCGAAAGAGGCAATAGAAGTAGATCTGCCGGATCTCGGCGAAACGACGGAAGGAAGCGGAGAATTCACGGTAAAACTCCCGGGAATGCCGGTCGAAGTCGATGTTCCGCTCGACTGGACGCTCAAACTTGAGGAGGAAGACGTTTCTATAAACACTCCTTCCGGCTCGTATTCCGGACTCAGGCACTACACTGGAAGCGGAAAGATAAGCGAAGGGACTCTCGGCGACTTTCTCGGAAACACAGAATTTACAGGCGAAGTCTACTTCAGCCCGACACTCGGGATCCCGGTCCAGTACAAACTTAACGGCGTCAATTTCAACGGCGACCTCGAATCGGTCTGGGATTACGGCGACCCCGACGAAACCGGCTACAGAGTCATGAAGAAATCGGGCATCGTAAACAGCGAAAATCCTTCGTTCCAACTTAGCACTTACGAACTTAAGGGAAATTTCGACGCCGACCCGGACCAGCACGCGAAAATGCTTCTTGAGATCAGATACCTTGACGAAAACGCGGCAAAAAACGACCCGATGCCTGAAATAAATGTCGAATTCGGCACGGTCTCGGGCTATTTCCCGTCTCAGCTTGTCGAATCTCCGGTCAGTATTTTCTTCCCCGAAGAAGAGGGCGAAGGCTACAAATATTTCATCGCATACGTCAGTCAGGCGGCTAAAGGTCATAACGGACCGATATCCTACCGCGTTTCAGTCTCAGGCGGCGAATCGGTGAAGCCTCTGCGCGTCACAGCAAGGATTTACTACAATAAAGTCGAGTAAAAAACTGTTAAAAAATTTTCAGGAAAATCGCTTGTTTACAGCATGATAACAAAAAAATCTTGACTTTGTCCTTTATTTAACTATCAATCCAGCCCGTGAATTTCGTTTTGTTCACTCTCAGCCAATATGTCTGGGTGTTTTAACAAAAATCAAAAATTGATCCTCGTTAGTTTGGAAGAAATGGGTAACTTCTTTGAAAGAATCCTTTAATTTCGATATTTTATCAACCATTTGGAGAAACTTATGAATTTACAAGAGTTAAAGAACAGAAAGCCTGATGAACTCGTCGCAATGGCCGAACAGCTCGGTATCGAAGAGGCTTCATCGAAAAGAGTCCAGGAACTTATTTATGAGATCCTGCAGAAACTTGTAGAAAACAATGAAATCATTGAAGCGGACGGCGTCCTTCAGATCCTCACGGACGGTTTCGGTTTCCTCAGAAGCCCGAAATACAACTACCTTCCGGGTCCCGACGACATTTACGTTCCGCCGTCAATGATAAAAAGATACGGTCTCCGCACAGGTCAGACGATCAGCGGTGAGATCAGAAGCCCGAAAGAAGGCGAAAGATACTTCGCACTTCAGAAAATCACCTCGGTTTTTGAGTCGGAAGACATCGAAAAGAACAGACACACACCTCTTTTCGACAACCTCACTCCCTTCTACCCGACAAAAAAGATCCAGCTCGAGACAAAAAGCACTGTTATGTCAACAAGGATCATGGATCTCCTCGTTCCGATAGGCATGGGACAGCGCGGTCTTCTCGTTGCTCCGCCGAGAACCGGTAAAACCGTCCTTCTTCAGGACATCGCTCACTCGATCACAGAAAACCATCCCGATATTTTCCTCATCGTTCTCCTTATCGACGAACGTCCCGAGGAAGTTACCGATATGATGAGAAGCGTTAAGGCGGAAGTCATCGCTTCAACATTCGACGAACCCGCTACACGCCACGTTCAGGTCGCTGAAATGGTTCTTGAAAAGGCTAAGAGAATGGTTGAATACGGCAAGGACGTCGTCATTCTTCTTGACTCCATCACAAGACTTGCACGTGCTTACAACGCAGTCGTTCCTCCGTCAGGAAAAATCCTTTCCGGCGGTGTTGACGCAAACGCTCTCCACAAACCGAAAAGATTCTTCGGTGCTGCAAGAAACATCGAGGAAGGCGGCTCGCTCACCATCATCGCAACAGCTCTTATCGATACCGGAAGCCGTATGGACGAAGTCATTTTCGAAGAGTTCAAAGGAACCGGTAATATGGAAGTCCACCTTGACAGAAAGCTCATGGAAAAGAGAATTTTCCCGTGTCTCGACATCAACAAGTCGGCGACAAGAAAGGAAGAGCTCCTTCTCGAACCGGACGTTCTCAACAAAGTCTGGATTTTGAGAAAGCTCCTTCATCCGCTCAATGTCATCGACTCCATGGAGTTCATGCTTGACAAGATGGGCAAAACCAAATCCAACAAGGATTTCCTCAAGGCTATGAACGCATAAACATTGAGAAATTCCGGTTTTTCATATCCTGCCCGACGTTCGGCGAAAAAAAGGGTCTTTACGATTCTTCTTATTGCTGCAATTGTCGCGGCAGGATTTTTTTTGCGTAAAAAATCTTATCAATACCCATATTCGTGGTCGCAGAGTTCTGCCGAAGCCATGACTTTTGAAAAAGCTGTCGCATTTTGCGATAACCTTGAAGAAAGCGGCTTTGACGACTGGCGGCTTCCCGAACTTCACGAGATCAGGACTCTCGCCGACAAATGCGCCGAAGAGGAAAATCAGGATCTCTGCTACGAAACCGACAGCTGCGAATGGAACAACTGCGAAAGCGAACTCTGCGGAAAGTGCGTGAAATACGGAGAAAACTTCGATTTCGGCACTTTCTGGACAAAGACACCGTTTCACAACGGGAAAATTTTCGTTTTCACGATTTCAACTGAAGAAACAGAGGAAAATCTGAAACTTAAAAGCGAACTCAACTCGGTTAAGTGCGTAAGGATCAATCAGTAGCAACGGTTTTATCAGACCACTCAAGTACGCGCTTTTTCATCCCTTCGACATCAAGAATTCCGAGCGCAAAGCCTTTTCTCACAAGGTCGATAGGAATAAATTCGTCGTATTTTTCAAAAACGGGATCTTCTTTCGGATAGACGAGTTCCATCGGGTCGATCCCTTTTGAAGCCTCTTCGGAAACGACTTTATAGAAAGTTTCAGGATCGGCTTTCATCGTGAACTGCATGAAATAAGGCCGCGACGGAGCAAGACCTTTCAAACCGAGCTTCGAGGCGCAGCGTATTTTAAGAAAGCGTTCCAGTGCGATGAATGCGTAAGTCCCGAGCCACGGAAAAAGTGCCCACATGTTGCCGCCCAGATGAACGAGCGGAGAATTTCCGGCCAGCGATTTTCTGAAAGTTTCCCTCGCATCGCTAAGTCTGCAGCGGGCGTGACGCATGAGGTAAGGATAAACTTTGTCCTCAGTCAGGACTCCTTTCATCCGCTCCAGGATGTGAGTGTGGATATCACCCGCGACATCGCCGAAATATGCGGGGATATTCCCTTTGACAAGCGTGCAGTAAACTATCCTCTTTTTGTGGTCGACCTCGTCGACTGCCCAGACACGCCCTGCGATCGCGATTTTTTCACCGGCTGGCGGCGGTTTCACGATCGTCCCGAGCTCTTCGGAACCTGTTTTCACCGAATATTCGATATTTTCCTGAAATACAGCGTAAAATTTGTAGTTGTTGACTATTCTTTCTCCGGCAAGGCCTACGATAAGCCCTCCGTTTTCGGTTCGGCTGATGTGGCCGATATTGATCAGATGTCTGAGAAGGATCTTGAAATCATCCTGCGTTATCCTTCTGAAACAGTTGAGCGGAAGCACTTTCGAGGCAAGTTCGGCCGGCGTCATTTCTCCGCACGAAGCGAGCGTGCTCATTGTCTGGTGATAGAGCAGACTGAAAGGAAGCCTGTCGGTTTTCGGAGGCTCGACAAAACGTTTCTCGATGTAAAGCTGCACTAACGCGATCCCCTGAACAAGATACCACGGAATGAGTTCCGGCATCATCGCCCTCGATTCCGGGTGGTCTTCGCGCATGACAAAGTGCATCTCTGACGGGTCTCCGCGTCTGCCGGTCCTTCCGAGCCTTTGCAGAAAACCTGAAACGGTAAAAGGGGAATCGATATGGAAAGCGCGCTCAAGTCTGCCGATGTCGATGCCGAGTTCCAACGTGGCTGTCGCGCACACCGATTTAAGCGAAGAGTCGTCTTTCATCTCTTCTTCCGCACTCTCCCGGTATGAAGCCGAAAGGTTGCCGTGATGGATCAGAAAACGCTCCGGCTCGCGGTTTATTTCGCAGTACTGCCGCAGATTCTGGCAGACCGATTCACACTCTTCTCTCGAATTTGTGAAAACAAGACACTTTTTGCCGCGTGTATGCTCGAAAATATAGGCAAGTCCCGGATCAGCCGCTTTGGGAGCGGTGTCAGTTGGTTTTTCTTCAGGAGTTTCTTCCGGAATCACATCATCGGAATCTGCCTGCGGATCAGTGTTGTAAAAATGCTCCATACTGAGCCGCCACACTTCCTTTCCGCCGTCGAAACGCGGGATCACGGTTTCTCTTTTACTTCCGGATGAAAGAAATTTTCCCGCCGCTTCGGGATCCCCTATCGTAGCCGAAAGGCCTATCCTTCTCGGGTCACAGCCTGCAATGCGGCAAAGCCTTTCAATAAGGCAGAAAGTCTGCATTCCTCTGTCGCCGCGCAAAAGAGAGTGGATCTCGTCAACGACTACAAAACGCAGATCTCCGAAAAGCGAAGGGATCTCCATATGCTTGTTTATCAGAAGCGATTCAAGCGATTCGGGCGTTATCTGAAGAATTCCCGCGGGCTTTTTTATGAGTTTTCTTTTCTGTGTCTGCGGAACATCGCCGTGCCAGCGGTAAACCGGGATCGCAGCTTCCTCGCAAAGCTCGTTTATCCTTCCGAACTGGTCGTTGATGAGAGCTTTAAGCGGCGCGATATAGAGAATTCCGACACTCGATGACGGATCTTCCTCAAGCATGGTGAGTATCGGAAAAAACGCCGCCTCGGTCTTTCCTGAAGCGGTCGAAGCCGAGATAAGAACGTTGCTATCGCTCCCGAAAATCGCTTCTCCCGCTGCATTCTGCACGGCGCGCAGCATTTTCCAGCCGCTTTTGTAGATGTGATCCTGAATAAACGGAGCGTATCTTGCGAAAACGTTCATATCGTGAACTCCATTCACCGTTTTCCGGTAATCTTTTTCGTCAGCTTTTCATACATTTTGAAAAGCTCTGCAACGATTTCAGTTTCACTCATTTTCTGGTCGAAACCGTAAGCCGCCATAACTGCCTTGTCATTTTCTTTATGAGCTTTGACAAGTTCCGGAAACAAATACGCATTTTCACCATAAAGTTGAGCAAGAGTACAGTCAGCATATTTAGCACGTGCGTCAAGAATTGCTTGAGCTGTTTGCTCGATCTTTGTTTTTTGCGTGTCTGTAGGATTGCTCCACGGAAAATTATTATAAACAATATCCTTTGAATAGCGGTAACGGCTTTCCAATCTGCCGCAGACCGCACGCATCCAGGCATTGTGAACGGATGAAGTAAGAATGCCGAAATGATATAGCGTTGCATCGGGTATAATTTTTACCAGATTACTGCAAAAAATATCAGGTGTTAAAAATCCAATCGGTACGTAGTTGCGTTTCTCTGACGATACTTCTGGAACAACTATATAATTACCTTTAGGAAAGTTTTCCACATGAAAGCGAGTAGGTTTTTCAGCAAGTTTTATAGTAGGAGCACTTGAGCTTTTCAGGCGATAGTCGCGCACTGCTTTCACACGCTTCATGCATTCCGGCATTTTCAACAATTCCGCAGGAGAAAGATCTCCAAGCCACAAACAATAACGTCTGTTTCCATTGATAAATTCATCACTTCCTATCCATTCATGAAAATATTGAGATGATTCAGGTTCTTTCTTTATGAATTCCTGCATCTCTCGTTCTGCGAACAGGTAAAAACCGCCGTCTATCGGCTTGTTTCCGATTCCGATTTCAGGAACATCACACAAAGGATGCTGACGGCTTCCGATGAATATATCAGGCATATCAAGCAGGTATCCGTTTATATTCTTTGCCTCGATTTTTTCATCTTCGTTAACAAAAATGATTTTAGGTTTGCTGCTTTCTGTAGCACTGAATCCTATAATAACACAGTGAACTGCCGCCATATTCTTTTTGTCAGATGTTTCATTTGCCCATTTGAATGTCCGCCATGCAAAATCAAAGTGCATTCCGTCAGCAAAAAGCGGTTTCCAGAGATTTGCGACAGAACTGCCCTGAGTTACGGAATTTGTCGAAACAAATGCGCATCGTGTTTCAGCGCTTTTAATCGTATCAAATGCCTTTTTGTACCAGCAGCAGACATAATCGAGATCGCCCGCGCCGCTCCAGTCCTTGCCGAAAGTGTAAATTACATCTTCTTTCTGCCGCTTATCCATCCAGCGTGCTCCCACGAACGGCGGGTTTCCGATTATGTAGTCATAAATCACAGATTTGCTGCTGTTTTTTTCAGGAAATTTCTTTTCGGTAATTTCTTTGGTCGCAACGTTCAGTTCATGAAAATGTGCTCCGTAAGGGATTGCCGGCTCATGCACTCCGTCTTCCCAACTTTTTTCTCCGACTTTGTAGACATTCAGTTTGTCAGCATAGACAAAATTCTCGTTACTCTCTTCTTCAAGTGTTGACCAGTCCATGCGAAGTGCATTGCCTTCAACAATCGTCGCACTTGTCGAAAGAGGCAGAAAATCAAGGTTTTCTTCAACAATTTCTTCGGTTTCTTTCATCATCTGCGATTCTGCAATCCAGAGCGCGGTTTTTGCAACTGTTACGGCAAAATCGTTGATTTCAATGCCGTAAAACTGAGAAATTTTCACTTTTATCGGCGAGAAGTCGCTGCCTAAAAGCTGCTGGTTTCCGTGAATTTTTTTAAGAATTTCATTTTCTAAGCGGCGCAGTGAAATATAGGTTTCAGTCAGGAAATTGCCGCTTCCACATGCTGGATCAAGGAATTTTAAAGACGCGATTTTATTGCGGAATTGTTCTAATTTCTGCCGGAGCGCACGCGGCTCGCGTGCACTGTTTTTCTGCGGGCAGGCTGCCCGCGTTCCGACAATAGATGAAAATTCATGCCTCAAATCATCCAGAAACAGCGGATCAATCACTTTGTGGATATTCTCAATGCTCGTGTAGTGCATCCCGCCTTTTCTGCGTGTTTCAGGATTCAAAGTCGATTCAAAAACTGCTCCGAAAATCGTGGGAGAAATCTCGCTCCAGTCAAAACAGGCACTTGCCTTGTTCACAAGAATATCGACAATCTCCTCATTGAATCTGGGGATTTCGATTTCGCGTTCGGCAAAAAGTCCGCCGTTGACATACGGAAACGCCGCTAAATCATCATTCAAATACGGATCTCTGTTTTCAGGTTTCGTGTTCAAAACCGTGAAAAGTTCCATCAGATTTTTGCGGGCTTCATCTGGACGGAATTTTGCAAGATAACGCCCGAACATATCTTTTTCCGGGAAAATTCCGGCATCTTCGGCATAAAGCAGAAAAACAAGTCTGACACAGAGAATATTCAGAGATTTTAGTGTTTCGGCACTTTCCGGATTTTTGTACTGCTTCAAAATCGCGTCGTAAAGCTTTCCGACAAGTTCTCCTGCTTTGAGTGAAATTTGTTCTTCAGGCGAAATTGAGGTCTTTTTTGTATCGATCATAAACTGCAAACATTCGAATTTATTCGGCAAATCCTCAAGAAGAACCTGAACAGGCTCGCCTTGCGGCTTTTCCATGTCGTAGATCAGAAACTCCTGAAAATTGCAGGTGATTATCCAGCGCGGATGCTGTGAAAGCGGAAGTTCAGTCACATATCTTTTTGCCTGCTGGAACGGTGTAAGAAGACTGCCGTCGCTCTGTTTTATCGGTTTGAGTAAATCTTTGTCGATACTTTTCTGTTCGATCATAACGTGGGTTGATGGAATATAGGCATCAATAAAACTCGTATGGTCAAGGTGGACTTTATCTTCAAAAATTATGAAATCACTAATGTTTTCGACACTGAACACATTTAAAAGCAATTCAATCCAGAAGACCTGGCTTTCGCCTTTTTCGTAGCCTTTGCCACGCCATTTTTCCGCGAATTCCTTTGCCGCTTTTTTGCGATTTATTGCAGTTTTTGCCATACTTTACTCCGCTAATCACGATTAAAGCGCGGCATTATAGCAGATAAACAAATAGAAAACAAGTTTTAGACGTAATTTTATTTTTAGGATTTGAATTCGCCGATAAAACAACAAAACAGACTTGACAAAAAACAAATAATAGCTAATATTACTCGTTCTTTTTTCAGCTGAAGGGTGTAAAGTGCTGCGCGATTTGCGAGACGGTGTGGCTGACCGTGGGAATTTAACCCTGTGTTGAGTGGCTTCAGGGCACCCTCAAAGTTCTTTTTTAGCCGGAGGATGTGAAGAGCTATTCGAAAGCGATCCAGCGGACGGCGGCTGGTGGGACTTAACCCGGTGTTGAGTAGCTTCCGGGCATCCTCAATCTTTTGTTTTTTCACTTCAAAAGTTTGTTGATGATTTTATCGCTCGCTTTGTCGATGTTCAATGCAAGACCGTAAATTGCAAAGAGAAAAGAATCAAAAAATATGTTGATAACTACAACAATAACAATGGAAACAACGGCTTCTGCAAAAGTGTGTTCCGTGCTTTGAAGGCAATACCACCAAAACCAGAACGAAGTAACCAAAACTACAAGGAAAAATAAAACTGTAAAAAATATGAGAACTTTTTTCATTTGTCCTCCAAAGAACTCAAAAAGACATCTCATTTATCGGGGTATTTTTCAAGTTATTGGGGTATATTTTTACTTTTTTGCATTTTTTACCCCCATAACTGCCGATTTTAGATCGTGAACTCCGCGAAATCTTCCTCGGTCTGGTCGGAAACGGCTTCCGATTTTGTGTAGGTGAAATTTTTATTCAGAATATTTGATATTAGATAAACAGCATCGAGCAGCCGTCTGATTTGCTTTCTTCTTTGTTTTCTGCCGGAGCGGTTGCGCCGTCAGCAGTGTCTTCCGGAGTTGCGCCGTCGGTCGGTACTTCTGTATTTGCTGCATCTGCATCTTCGGCACTGCCCTCTTCCGAGGAAACAACTCCTTCATCAAAATAAAAACCGCAGGTTTGGCAGCAGTCTTCGTCTGTGCAGCTGTCAAGACATTCCCACTTGGTTTGCTTTTCTTTTCTAGCATCCTCTATCTGACAACAATCAGAAATTGCAGAGCCAATGTGGTTGCCGTATGCAAGAAGATCAAGAATATCTTCATTTTCCATATCTTCAATACCTTCAATATATTCATTAGACCAGCGTCCGTAACAGGTTTCGACAGGTTTTATGTAATTGACACATTCATTGAAAATATCCGTATCCTTGCAGACATCTCTCAGCGTTGCAGGCTCGGTCCCGCACAATTCTACAATTTTGTTTCTGCATGATTCTTCAGGAAAGCAGAAACGTGTAGTATAGATGTAACCACTAAAGACATAAGATATCCATTTGGATTTACAAGATACAATGCACCATAACTGCCATTTGCAGTATTATTAATGAAAGAAACATTATCAATAATATTATCTGAAATGGTGAATGCTTCCACATAAATTACGGCACTGTTAAATTCTGCATTATTATTAGTGAAGTTAGACCGTGTAATATTAATGTTTCCTCCTTTAACATAAACCGCACCAGCATAAAGTGCACTATTATCCTCAAACAAAGTATTATCAATAACTAAACTAGAAGCACTGCCTTTCCATCCGAGGAAATTAAC
>CACZFE010000026.1 GCA_902780365.1 uncultured Spirochaetales bacterium | reverse complement strand
TGACCTTGATCTTTACTCTGTAAAACTTTCAAACTTGCTCGTTAGCAGAGAAAAAGGAACGGCTGAGTAGTAAACAGACACGATTTGGAGGAATAAAAAATGGGTAAGAGACGTTCACAAGGATCCGGTCAGGATCTCGACATGACGGCTGCAATGAACCTCATTCTTATTCTTATACCGTTGTTGTTGACCTCAATGGAGTCTGTAAAAATAGCCGTTGTCAACGTTGCTACACCGCAGATCGGTCCTTCTTCCGAGGCAAATCCGCCGGCAGACAGACCGGATGATAAACCTCTTAAACTGACAGTTGCTCTGACTGACAGAGGCATCACTGTTTTTGTAAGAGATCAGGTTATTGAAAACAAAGACGATCCGTTGGGCCCGACAATTCTCAAGATTGACGGACAAGAAGAAGATGCGGAAGGCAAAATGATTGATGCTAAAGTTTATGATATTGATAAGCTTGTTGAGATCATTTCGGATTTGAAAGATGCAAATCCGGCTGAAGAAAACATTATCATCACCGCTGAACCTAATACTAAGTACAAGTACATTATGAAAATAATGGACGCTACCCGCGAGAAAAAGGACGGCGAAAAGAAGAAAACTCTTTTCCCGAACGTTGTACTTAGCGCAGGTATAGCATAAGGAGGGTGTTATGGCAGAAGAAAACAAAACTTACGAATACCTTCCGGAAAATTATGAAGAAGAAATCCTGAAGAGCAGGAAAAAATCTAAAGCTGGCAGAGAGAGTGCAGGCGGACAGAAATTAAACATCAACTCGTTGATGGATATTCTTACAATCATGCTTGTTTTCCTTCTCAAGAGTTATGCTACAGATCCTGTAAACATTACTCCAGGACCAGATTTGGATATTCCGAAGTCGACTTCATTGTTGCAGCCTGCAGCAACTGTTACAGTTACGGTTGCTAAGTCTTCAATAGTTGTTGACAACGAACCTGTTACGGTCGTAAAAGACGGTAAAGTTGAAGCTTCGCAGAAACGCGGCGGCGAAGACGCTTATTTCATCATTCCGTTGAACAAAGCGCTTGTCGAGGCAGTTGAAAAGAAAAGACGTCTCGAAGCTATCAACCCCACCATCAAATTTGACGGAATTTGTACAATCGTTATGGATAAAGAAAGTCCGTATCGTTTGTTGACGGAAGTTATGTATACTGCTGGTCAGGCAGAATTCTCGAACTTTAAGTTCGCAACGATTTCTACTGCTGGTTAGTATGTTTTATGTGGTCGGCGGCGTAAGTTGCCGGCCACTGTTTTTTGAAAGATTATTATTGCATTTTACGAGGTAGTTATGCCCCAGGGGATATCAGATAAGGTTTTAAGAGTCGGCGTTATTCAAAATGGTCGAATTCTTGATGAGCAGGTATTCAGAAAAGCTGAGACTGTTTTTATAGGTGATTCGGACAAAGCTCATTTTGTTGTGCCTTCATCCTTTTTATCCGGCAAATTTCCGATGTTTTATTTTAGATCTGGGCATTATGAGCTTGTTCTTACCGGAAAAATGACCGGTAAAATTTTCCTGAAGGGCGAGCCTAGGGAAATTGAAGACTTAATCAAAAGCGGAACTTTGAAAAGACGCGGTGATGATTATGTTCTTCCTATTTCCGAAGATTATCGCGGTAAAATTCTCATCGGGAATGCAATAGTGCTCTTTCAATTTGTAGTTCCTTCTCCAAAACCTCCGAAATTGAGACTTCCGAAATCGATCAGAGGTTCGTGGACACAGCATGTAGACTGGCCTTTTGTTTCGATAGAGCTGGTCATCATGGTTTTCGGTTACTTTTTCTTTGCTATTTATCTGGCAAATGTTCCAAAACCGGAACCGGTGGAACTTACTGATGTTCCCAACCGTTTTGCAAAACTTATTGCTCCTGAACTTGACACAAAGGATGAAGTTATAGAAGAGAAAGAAATCGAAGATAAAACTCCGAAAGAAGAGAAGGAAGTTGATCCGAATGCTGCTGCAACTTCGACAAAAACTGTAAAAAAAGTCGCAGAGCAACCGCAGGAAGCAGCTCCGAAGAAAAACGAAAAACCGAGAGATGCATCCACTATTCAGCGTGAAGAATCTGTCCGTGTGGCTGAAATGCAGAAGAAAGTTGCCGGCAAAGGTCTTTTGAAGATGATCGGTTCAGTCGGTGAGGGCGGAACAGGCGGATTTATATCTGATGTTCTCGGTGACGGCGGTAAAGACAGGGATATAGACTCTGCTCTTTCGGGTGTAAAACAGATCGGTGTTGCAACAAGTTCTTCCCAGCGTAGCAGAAAAGGTGATGCTGGAGCTGTTGAAACAGCTAAGATTGATGATTTGAAAGTTGAAAAATCGGAAGGTGCTGTAGCTGTCAAGGGCAGAGCTGAAAAGGCTGTCGTCGGAAAAGCTTCTGTCGGAAAAACGGAAGTTGACGGTGCTGTCGATTCTGCAAGTGTTGCAAAAACTATCAAGGGCAGCAGTGCAGCGGTAAAACGTTGTTATGACAAGGCTCTCCTTGCTAATCCGACTTTGAAAGGTAAAGTATCTGTCACTATTTTGATAAATGAAAAAGGACGTGTTGAAAGTATCGATATATCTGAAGATACTCTTAAAGATGCAGAAGTTACAAAGTGCATAAAAGGTGTTATCAGCAGACTGCGCTTCCCGAAACCTGAAGGCGGTCCTGCGAGTGTTACTTTCCCCTTTATGTTCAGCAATTAGGATATAAGATAGAAAGAGGTGTAAAATGTCTTTTTCAAAATTTATTTTATTTTTTGTTTCTCTGATTTTTGCGTCTGTGATTTTTGCAGACGATGCTTCTTCTCTTAAAGATGATGCTCAGGCTAAAGCAGATAAGATTTCTGATGTTGAAGCAGAATTGAATAAAGCGAGTGCGGAAGCTTCAGCTGCCAAAGATCAGAAATGGAAATCCTGCGTCAACGGTCATCTTAACACGGTTAAAGGTCTTGCCGGCAGCGCAGCTGGTATAGCTGCAAAAATCCCCGGCTTGGTTGCAGCTGGTAAAAACGGAGAAGCTCAGAGTCAGCTTGTTATTTTGAACGGTATGGTTGAATCTGCAAATAAAGCTCTTGCGGCTGCACAAACTTGCGAAAAATCAGGCGGTCCTCAGCAGCAGGCAAAGACTGAACAGACTTCGGCTTCAAAAGGCGGTGTTTCAAGTGCTATGAATTTGAATATCGGAAACGATATGCCGGCTGAAATCAACCGCGGAGCAGTAGAAGGATCTGATTCGGCAGATGCGGCAAATGTTGACGGCAGCGATGTTCCGCAGACGGCCAACGATGCTTCAGAAAGCGAAGGTCCGGTTGCTTCAGAGACTCCTGAAGACGCTTCACAGGTTGAACAGGTTCCTGATCAGGAAGATCAGAGTCCGACGATGTAGTCAATTTAGTGGATATTTAGGTAACGTGAGATGATAACTAAAAGAAATTTTTTCTCAGCAGTTTGTTTAGTGTTTTTTGTTATGTTTTTTCCAGTATTTGCATTTTCAGATGATGCACCGGAAAAAGGTTTCAAAATTACCAAAGATACTGTTTTGAATGTCGGTATTGCTATTAATCCTGAATTTGAGTCAAACATCACGAAAGCTTCTGAAGATACGGTCGTAACAGATACAAGGGTCGAAGACGGTAAAGAACAGAAGACCGAGATTATTTCGGATATGATTCTTCACTACAGCCCCTCACTTCGTATCAAACTTGATGATGATAAGAAAACACTCGGTTTTTCTATCCTTTTTGACTACAACCACTATCTTGGTCTGGAAGACAGCAAAACTTCGAAAAAACTTTCCGAACTTGATATAAGATCGGATTTGCTCGGTGAATTCAATAAAGACGGTCTTGTGATTTTTGATTTCAAAAATACTCTTTCCAGATCTTCGACACCTGACGGACAGGAACTTTCCGGTAAAAACAGAAACCTTCTTGATTCTTTTGATATCGGTGTCGCTTTCAAAAGTGTCGAGGATGTTCTTTATGGAAAGATCAAACTCGGTTTTGATATCAACTATCTGGAACAGTCTAAAGACAACGATGTTTACAAGGATTACAACTATATTTCTCCGTTCATTGATCTTTTCGGCAGATGGAAATTCCTCCCGAAGACAATGGCTTTCGCATCTGTTGCGGTAAGATATCAGGATTACTATGAGTCGAAAATCCGTGATGAGTCGAGAGCGGTTCCAATAAACATTTTTGCCGGTGTTATGGGTCAGATCACTCCTTACCTTTCGTCAAAACTTGCAATCGGTTACTCGGTAAATGTCGGCGATAGCGTACAGCATGACTACAATATGAATGCCGAATTGATTTTCAAATATCAGGATACCGGTCTTGTTGTCGGTTATCTTAAAACGTTGCGTCCTTCAGCATATTTCCAGTATAATTCGACGCATAAAGCTTATTTGAATTTCAAACAGAAGTTCGCTAAATACTTCCTTGCTTCGTTGAATTTCAGCTATTCCTACATTATGTACGGCAAAAACATAGAATTTAAGGACAGGGAAGGTTATACACAGGCTGCAGACGGTTCTTACTCGAAAGTTGAAGAACTTGAAGACGGTTCGACAGTTACATATACGACACTGATGTCGAACAGCAACCGTCGTGATCATCTTATCAATTTCTCTCCGGCACTTTCTTACGCTATTCTGCCGTGGCTCGGTCTTAAACTCAGCTACAATCTGGAATACAAAGATACTGATTATATGAGAACTTCGACCACAAATTATAACCACGCTACCGATGCCGAAAAGAATTACACAAAAACGACTGCTACTCACTATGATTATATAGATCACAGAGTAATGCTTTCGATCGTTCTCGATTACTAATTTTTATGAATAAAATTCTCCCATTTTTCCTATTTTTTTTTAGTTTGTCACTTTTTGTCTCATGTACGATAAGAGTCGGTGAAAATAATTCCGACAGACAGGCGGTTTCCCAGACTTCAGTTGAAACCGGTGATGGCGAAGAAGAGGAGGATCATCTTTCTTTTATCGGTGCGGGAGACAAGATAAATATTCAGGTTTACAACGAAAAGGAACTTTCCGGTATTTATCAGGTAAGTCCTGAAGGTTATATCACTTTTCCGTTTATTGGTGAGATCAAGGTCGACGGGCTTAATATTTTCACTCTTGCAATGAAGATTTCGTCGAAATTGAAGGAAGGTTATATAAAAGACCCTAATGTTACGGTGCTGGTTGAGGAATTTGTCAGCAAGAGGATCTTTGTGCTCGGACAGGTCAAAAAGGCCGGCAGTTTCCCGATAAGAAGGCGTATGAGCGTCATCGAGGCGATAAGTCTTGCAGGCGGATTCACCAATCTGGCAGATCTTTCCAATGTCGTAGTGACAAGAAAAGGAAATGACGGAAAGGAGAAAAGATTCGTAGTTGATATTAAATCTATAGTTAACGGCGCTAAGGAAAATTTTTATCTTGATGCCGGAGACATAGTTTTTGTCGGAGAGAGATTCTTCTGATGAACGAGCAGGAACGCGAAATAGATTTAATGGAAATTCTTGCCTTGCTCAAAAGGCATATTTACCTTTTTGCCGCGATAATTCTGATTGTGATGACTTTTACTGTAGCGCAGATTTACCGTATGGTGAAGATCTATTCGTCGACTGCGACTATTGAAATCGAGCCGAAGGCAGCGAATGTTCTCGGCGGCAACATGGAGGTCGTCCAGAGCGGAAGCCAGGGAAGCTACTACACGAATAAGGATTATTACGCTACGCAGTACGAGATAATCCAGAGCCGTGCTGTTGCCCAGAAAGTGCTCGAAATGGTGCCTGGAGAAAATGTTCTCGAATATCTGGGATTCGATCTCGAAAAAATCGAGCCTGACAAAATCAACGATATCGACCCTGTTGCCGTACTTCTGGCAAAGATCACTGTAACACCGCAGAAAAACAGCAATATCGTTCGTATCTCCGTTGAAGACAAAGATCCTGAGAAGGCTGCTTTCCTTGCGAATGCGGTGGCTTCGTCATACATCGAATTCAACTTGGAAAAGAAGTATTTCGAGACTAAGGATGCAGCCCGCTGGCTCATGGACCAGAGTGTGAGCCTTAAGCAGAATCTTGAAAATTCCGAGATGATGCTTTTCGAGTTCAAGCAGAGCAACAACGTTCTCGCCACGACTTTCGAGGCGAAGCAGGAGCTGCTTTCGAACCGTATAATCAAACTGACGAACACTTTGACCGACCAGGAAATAAGGCGCAATGCACTGACGGCGAAGATCGAGGAATACTCTCATCTTGACATTGAAAATCCTGAAGACGGTTTTTTCAAGGAGATCAGCAAGGAAAATCCGCTTATAGGCGATCTTAAGCTGAAGTATCTGGAAGTTGTTTCGAAAATAAATGAGTCGGAGCAGGTTTACGGCGAGAAACATCCTAAAGTCGTCACGCTGCTTGCCGATAGGGAAAATATCGAAAAGTCGTTCCGAAGCGAAATCTCGGGCGTTATAAACAGTTACAATCTTGAACTGAAAATGCTCGACAACGAGATGAAAAAGAACCGCAAGATGCTTTCCGAATCGCAGACCGAGGCGATAAACCTGAACAAGCTTGACATCAATTACAGCAAGCTGCGCCGCGAAGTCGAGACGAACAAAAAACTCTATGACATAGTTCTTGAAAGGTCGAAAGAAGCTGATCTGAGTGCGCTTTTGAAGAATAACAACATACGCATGATTGACCGTGCGCTTGTTTCGAAGATTCCTGTGAAGCCGAGAAAGCAGATAATTCTTCTCGCCGGTTTTGCAATTGCGCTTGTTCTGGCTTCGCTCGCTGTTTTTCTGGTCGAATTCTTCGATACGAAATTCAAGAGTTTCAAGGAAGTCGAAGCCATTTCACAAAAGTCGCTTCTCGGAATTATTCCGAAGTTTCAGCAGATCGAAAGTTCTCCTTTCAGGGAAATCGCTTTTGAGGATAAGAGCGGCAAGAACCTTGCAGTTGAAGCTTTCAGGTCGCTTAGAACCAACATCAAGCTGAGCAATCCGGATTCCAAGCTAAAAGTTATGCTTGTTACAAGTTCTGTTCCGCACGAGGGCAAGACGATTGTTTCATCTAACCTTGCTGCAAGCTATTCTGTTGCCGGCAAGAAGGTGCTTCTTATTGATGCCGATATGAGAAAACCGCGTGTCCACAAGGTTTTCGGTCTGAAGAATGAAAAAGGTCTTTCAACTCTTATTGTCGGCGAACATTCTATGGACGAGGTCATAAACAAAAATGTTTACGAAGGGCTTGATGTCGTTACGGCCGGCATTATTCCGCCGAATCCGGCAGAGCTTCTGGAAAGTGCCCGGTTCTCTGATATCCTAAAGGAATTTTCTGGAATTTACGATGTAGTCATCATCGATACGCCGCCGCTCACTCCGGTAAGCGATGCTGCCACAATAGCTCCTTTGACTGACGGTCTGATTCTTGCCGTAAATATCAGCAGCACGCCGCGTGATATATTCAAGTCCGTAATCGCCAACATATCCAAGCCTGGTATCACGCGTCTCGGAGTCGTTGTCAACAACATCGATTTCAAACAGGAAAAGAAGTTCAAGTCCTATTACGGCTATTCCTACTATCATTCTTCATACTATAAATCGAACTATTACTACTACACTTCCGAGGAAGATGGAAAAGTTAAGAAGAAAAAACATTCTTAGACCGCTGGCTCTGCTGAGTGCGGTGTTTTTCTGCATTCTTTTTACAGGCTGTGAATCCCCGAGGGTCATAAAGCATCCGGTTTCAAGAGGCGATACTTATTATTACTATGTCACTTTTTACGGTGATGAATACAACGGAAAGCAGATGGCGAACGGCGAGACTTTTTCAAATGATGCAATGACCTGCGCGGCAAAGGGGTTCCCGTTCGGTACAGTGCTCGAAGTCCAGTCTCTCGATACCGGAAAAAAGGTCGAAGTTACGGTCACCGACAGGCCTGGAAAAGAAGTCGTAGATCTCACTACAAAGGCTTTCAAGGCTATCGACAATGCTTCGAAAGGAAAGATCAGGGCGAAAATAAAAGTTGTAGGACTGGCTGAAAATGCGCCGAAACCGGCAGCGGCACCAGCAGCAGAACCTGAAAAAAGTGCGCAGGAAGAAGAGAAAAAAGCTGCGGCAGAAGAAGAGCCGAAAAAGGAAAAGGAACCTGAAAAAGAGGCTTCGAAAGAGGAAAAGAAAGAAGTTGCCTACGCGATAGTGCTTGCGGCATTCGGCAATATCGACGCGGCAAAGAACTATCAGAGCGGAATTAAAGAGGATACATACATTTTTACCAGTGACGGAAAATATGAAGTCAGATACGGCAGATATGCTTCAAAAGATGATGCTCAGGCCGATATTGAGCGTTTCTCATGGAAAGATGCCGAAATAGTTACAATTGAAGAATAGGAGGAAATTATGACGAAATTCAGAATTTTTGCAGCTTTGTTTGTTTTGTTCACGATCATGCCGGTTTATGCGGAAAAAATCGCGTTCGTTGATGTAAAGAAGGTTTGGTCGGAATCCAAGGAAGTCGAGAAAGAGAGAAAGAAAGTCGAGGCATTGCTTAAAAAGAGCCAGGACGAGCTCAAGACGAAGGAAGCCGAGGTTATCAAGCTTCAGGAAAAGATAAAGAAAGAAGCTAAGATGGCGACTGAGGAAGCTCAGGCTATGATGCTTGAGGAATACCAGAAAAAGGCTCTCGAACTTCAGAAAATGGCATCGCAGAAAGAGAAGGAACTTGCAGAGAAAGACGCAGCGGCTCAGGAAGAATTCCTTGCAAAAGTCCGCAAAATAGTGATGAAAATCGCGCTTCAGAAAGGTTATGACATGGTTATTCCTGCTGAGCAGACCCTTTACTACAACGACAAGTTCGACATCACCAAGGCTGTTATTGCCGAAATCAACAAGTAACCTGTTTTTACTCTCGCAATTTAAAAAAAATTCAATATAATATCCCGATTTTGCCGTTATTTTCAGCGCGCCGGATCGTAGTAACGACGGAACGACGTGACAACGTGACGTCGAAAGCGCGCGCAGTACCGCGTCGAAAGGAGGTTTCCGTATGCTTGAGAAATTTGACAACTATCAGTTGCTTTCAAAAATTGCAACGGGCGGAATGGCAGAAATTTTTCTCGCCAAACATGTTAATTCGCCTGTCAATTCGATGCCTATAGCAATCAAGAAGGTGCTGAAACAGTACAGCAACAATCCGACGCTTGTGAAAATGTTCCTTGCCGAGGCGAGGATAATCTGCAATATAAGCCACGAAAATATTGTTAAAATCTACGATTTCGGAAAGTTCGAGGATCAGTATTTCATCGCGATGGAATACGTTTTCGGGCAGAATTTGGGTGCTGTAATCGAAAAACTCAAGGAAAAGGGTCTGCAGATGCCGCTCAATCTCACTATTGAGATAATTTCTGCGGTCCTGTGCGGTCTTGACCATGCCCACAATGCCCAGGACAGAAACGGGAATTTCCTCAATATCGTTCATCTCGACATGAACCCGAACAACATTCTGATTTCCTACGAAGGAAAGATAAAAGTCGTCGATTTCGGCATCGCGAACGCCAACTACACAAAAAAACTTAAAGGTGATGCAGGAATCCAGGGAACTTACGCATATCTCTCTCCCGAACAGTGCTCAGGAATGGTTGTCGACAGGCGGAGCGATATATTTTCGGTCGGAATAATCCTTTATGAAATGCTTTCAGGCCATCCGCTCTACAAGAATCTTGACAATGATATGGCGATTATGAACTCGATACTTTACGATGAGATCGAACCTATAAACGAGCTTATGCCGGACATTGACCCGAATCTTGCGAAAATCGTGATGAAAGCGTTGGAAAAGAACCAGAACAGGCGTTATGCAACCGCGATGGATATGCGCGAAGATCTGCAGCTGATATATAATTCGCTCGAATTTGACCCGAACAGCGAAATGCTTCCCGCTTTCATGAAAAAGCTCTTTCCGGCTCATTTTATCAAGATGACGAAAATTATTGAGCAGGCTCAGACAGAATACCTTATGGACGAGCTTTTCAACAATATCGGAGAACTGGAGGACATAGACCTCGAGGAAAACAAGAAGGCTGAAGAAGTTGCGCAGCAAAAAGAAAAATCCGAGAAACAACACGAAAAGAACAAGGCGATGTTTTCGAAAATCGGTCTTATCTCAGGTATAGTTGCGGGGCTTGCGGTAATCGTGCTGATCCTGAAATTTCTTTTTGTCGATCCTGAGGTGGAAGTCGAGGCTGTAACAGTCTTTTCGTCTCCGGGCGGAGCGCATATTTTCGTCGACGGCGAGGATACCGGCAAAGTGACGCCCACATCGCTTCAGCTTGAACATGGTAAGAAATATATAATCGACTTCATAAAGGACAATATGATAGGTACTCTTGAATTTACGCCGAGCTCAGAAAACCGTCAGATAAATATGCAGCTTAAGCCAAGGTAAAAATGTCATTTGCAACATTAAAGATCGTGTCGAAAAACGGCGAAACGGCGCGAACTGAACTCAATGCCGTCGATTTTATGGGGCTTTACCTCGATTTTTATGTGCAGAATCCGATAGAAGCGGTGCCGAAAGAGTGTTTTCCGAATCTGAGAAAACTGATTTCGTTTGCGGTCGCCTACCTTCCTTTCATGCCGCAGGGCTGGAGTTTTGCGTGGAACGTTTCGATGCCGGTTCAGAAACGCAGGCTCTTCTGCTGCGTAGATTCCGAAAACGGCACTTTTGTAGCGAAAACCCATTCATGGGAGCCTTCAGCATACGAAAAAAATCCGCGCATGTCGGTGCAGATGGTTTCGGACATTTCAGGAATGGAAAGCGTCACGATGGTAGACTGTGCCGAAAATATTCCTTCCGACAGGATTTTAGACGATCTTTTCAGAAGATTTTTCGCCGACCAGTCACAGGAACACCTTGAATTTTACGTGGATGACGAAATCGCGGGTATAAAAAACAATTCGGAATCGCTTGCTTTTGATGAAGATGCTTCGGAAGAAAACGTGAGCCTTACTTTCAGATGCGGCTGTACGAAGGAAAAGATCGCGGGAATTTTCAAGCGGATGCCGAAGAAAGACATCGAATTTCTTTTTGAGAACGAGCATGTTCTCAATGTTGAGTGCCCGAGATGCGGTTTTAAATACGGGATAAAAAAACATGACATCAAATAAAATTTCAAAAGTTTTCCTTTTTTTCAGGAACGACGGCCGGAAAATCGCCGAACAGCAGGAAACGCGGGCTTTCATCACGGAAAAGAGCAGGGAACTCGGCGTGGAAATTGTTGAAGACCCTGATGAGATCGACGGTTCAGACCTCATTGTAACAGTCGGAGGCGACGGAACTTTTCTCGCAGGCGCATCTATGGCTTTCGAGCGCAATATCCCGATTGCCGGGATCAATGTCGGGCAGCTCGGATTCCTTGCCGAGATAAACCCGGGCGAAGAAAAAATGATAACGAATCTTCTTAAGGGCGATTTCGATGTCAAAAACCGCATGATGATGGATGTCAGATTAATCAGAAGCGGTGCGGAAACGGCGGCTTTTACCGCTCTCAACGAAGTCACGATAATCCGTGACATAAACGCGTCTCCCATGCTCTGCTTCGGGATCGAATACAACGGTGAGGAGATGCCGCAGTACAAGTGCGACGGTCTTATCGCGGCGACGCCTACGGGTTCAACCGCATACAACCTTTCCTGCAACGGCCCGATAATCTATCCCGCGGACGAATCTTTCGTCATCAACGCGGTCGCTCCGCACGCCCTCACGCACAGGCCGATAGTTCTTCCGGCATCAGGTTCGATAAAAGTCACTTTGAAAGAGTGTGTTCTCGGATTTCTTACCTGCGACGGCAAAAATTCGGTCCAGGTCTGTGAAAACGATATCGTGCTTATCCGCAGGAACGGGCGTGACTTGAGCGTAGTTTCAAATCCCGAAAGAAGTTTCTTCGACATACTTTCAGAAAGGCTCCATCTGGGCAAGAGGTTGTGATGGGTAAAAAATTCCAGAATAATAATTCAATGAATTTTGCCGAACTTTTTTCGGGCAAAACCGGGAAAAAAGAGGGTGAAAAAGAGAGTTTTGCAGATCTTCTCGAGGAATATTCCGACATAGATTTTGAAATCCACAAACGCGAGAAGGAATCGAGTGCCGAGGAACAGAAAGAGTTCTTCAGACCGCGCAGCGAAAACGTTCTTCCCGAATTTGAGATAGATCTTCACGGACTCAATCAGGACGAGGCCGAAAAAGTTGTCGAAACCAATGTCAGAGCTATGAAAAGCGGCAGGATCTACAAAATCAGGATCGTCACAGGCAAAGGGCTTCATTCCAAAACTTCACCGGTTCTCAGAAACGCGATCGATATTCTTTTGAGACAGCTCAAAAGGGAAGGTTGCTGCTCTAAAATCGAGTGGGACAAAAAAAGTGTCGAAGAGTCGGGGCAGGTCGATGTTACTGCTTAATTGCGCCGCTTATTTATTGCCGTAATATCGTGATCTCGTGATAACGTTATCCCGATGCGGCGCAAGATTTCTAAATTATGAAATTTCCGAAAAAACCTTT
>CACZFE010000025.1 GCA_902780365.1 uncultured Spirochaetales bacterium | reverse complement strand
ATATCTTTTTCATTCGCGTAGGTTTTAAGTTTTTTCCACTGCGAAAAGAAAAGATACTGAGCGAAAAAGTGGCGGAAAAGCTCCTTTTCATGCACCTTTGCAAAGTTTTCCAATGCCTTTTTATCGCGGTTTCTGAACTCAGCCGGCCAGAATCTCCACGATTTTCCTTCAAATTCGCTCGTCAGGACTCTGAAAAGTGCGAAATCACGCAACCATGAGGAGTTTTCTTCGACAAAAACTGAAAATTCCGGATAATTTTCACGGACTTTGTAAAAATTTTCAGCCGCTTCATCCAGAGATTTCGATTTAAAGTCAATAACTTTCGGATAATCGACCCGAAAGTTGTCAAAATCCGGCATTTCGATCGGTTTTTTGGCAAAATTTTTCTCAAAAAGCTCGTCGATATCAATCAGTATTTCGTTTCCCGCAAACGCGCTGAAAGAGTTGTAGGGACAGCCATCGGCACCTGTAGGAGTGAGCGGCAGGATCTGCCATATCCTTATGCCGGAATCGGCAAGAAAATCGACAAAATCATATGCCGGCTTGCCGAAACAGCCGATGCCGTAGCTGCCGGGAAGTGAAGTTGGATGAAGGATTATTCCCGCCTTTCTCGGATTTATTTTCTTTTTTTCAGCCATTTTTCACCTAAATGCAGTTGAGAAGACCTTTCTTTTCGATGATGTCTTTCTGAACCGTCGAGAATTTTTTAAAGTGACCGGCGACTTTGCCGTTATCAATAATTTCGCCCGATTCAATGTCGAAATCGAGAGTTTTGCCCGTTTCAAGCGCATCATCGGCAATGTCGAGGATCTCTATCATCGGGAAACCGGTGTTGATGATATTCCTTTTGTATATTGCGCCGAAAGATTTTGCCGCAACACCCTGTAAATTCAGGGAAATAAAGCAGTCAACCGCCTGCTGACGGCTGCTTCCCGCTCCGAAGTTTTCACCTGCGACAACGATCATTCCGGGTTTTACTTTTTTCGAAAAATCCTTGTAGCCTTCAAGGTTGTCGAGCGCGTACTGTCCCATCAGGTTGATGTCGACGATCGAAAGATACTTGTTGTGGAAAATCATATCTGTGTCGATATCGTTGATAAGTTTTCCTTCACCATCCTTCAAAACAAAAATTTCAGCCGTAATTTTTTTCATTTTATCCTCCTGAAAACCTCTAATCTCTCTCCTGACCTCACCCTTTTATTCCCTCTCCATTGTGGCGAGGGAACGATTCGAGATGCAGACGGGTCAAAAACCGCGGAATTATAATGGAACGGAGTTTTAAAAAAAGTTTTTAGTAATTTTCGTAATATCTGTGATCCAAAGTTTTTTTGAACAAAAATATGTTTTGCGTATAATATTCCGCTTTTTAGGAACTTTTATGGAGTGAAAAATGCTTAGGATCTACAATTCGATGAGTGAGAAAAAAGAGGATTTCGTTCCTTTGAACGGCAAAAACGTCGGCCTTTACGCCTGCGGAATGACTGTTTACGACAAACCGCACATCGGACACGCAAGGAAGGAAGTTGCGATCGATCTCATCGTAAATTATCTTAAATATTCAGGATATTCAGTAACTTACGTCAGAAATTTCACCGATATCGATGACAAGATAATTGCCCGTGCAAACGAAAGAGGGATTGATTTCCGCGCTTTGACTGAAGAAAATATCGAGGCTTTCTACAAGGCTATGGACGCTCTCGGGCTCGCAAGACCTGACGTAGAACCCAAAGCTACGATGCATATTCCCGAAATAATTTCGATGGTGCAGAAACTTATCGACAAAGGTTTTGCGTATGCGACTTCCGACGGTAGCGTCTATTTCGCAGTCGAAAAGTTCAAAGGCTACGGCAAACTGAGCGGCAGAAAGCTCGACGAGATGATAAGCGGAACCCGTTTCGACGTTGAAGAAAGCAAGCAGAATCCGCTTGATTTCGCCCTCTGGAAAGCTTCAAAGCCGGGCGAACCGAAGTGGGAAAGCCCTTGGGGCGAAGGAAGACCCGGCTGGCACATCGAATGCAGCGCGATGAGCACGAAATATCTCGGCGAATCTTTCGATATCCACGCAGGCGGCAGAGACCTCATCTTCCCGCATCACGAAAACGAGATCGCCCAGGCTGAATGCGCGACAGGCAAACCTTTCGCGAAATACTGGGTCCACAACGGTTTCCTCACTGTTGAAGGCGAGAAGATGAGCAAATCGCTCGACAACTTCATCACGGTAGAGGACGCTCTCAAGCAGTATCACGCCGAGGTTCTGCGCTACTTCATGCTTTCGACGCACTACCGCACGCCGATCGACTTCTCGATGGCGAATTTGAAAGATACCGAAAAGAAAATCTGCTACTTCTACAACACTCTGAAAACTCTGAACCAGTTTGCGGCAAAGGCGGCAAAACCGGTCAGAAACGAAAAAGCTGCTGAATTCATCAACGAATTTAAAGAGGCTATGGACGACGATTTCAACAGCGCAAGAGTCGTTGCGGCACTTTTCAACCTCTTCAAGCATTTGAACGAAGTCCTTGTTTCCAAAAAGACAAGACCGACTCCCGATGAATGCGCTGGTTTTGCAGAGGCTATTAAAGAAGTCGGCGGAGTCATGGGCGTCCTTCTCAGAGAACCTGACGAAATCACGAATGAAATCAAAGAGATACAACTTAACCGCTACGGTATCAAACGCGAGGAGATCGAAGAAATCATAGAGAAAAGAAAAGCTTTCCGCGCCGAAAAGAACTTTGAAATGGCTGACAAGATGCGTGAAGAGCTTCTCGAAAAAGGAATTTCGATTCAGGATACTCCGAACGGAACGGAATGGAGTTTTAACTGATTTCAAAGGCAAAAACAGGCTCTTTGAAATTTTTTTCAAAAAAATAATTTTTTTATCAGAAAAATCTAAGGTAAGTGGAACTAAATAAGAGTAAGAGTTTTTTAGCAGTTTGAGTAACTTTTTTGATGGAGATCAAAATGAAGAAATTCATGATTCTTTTCACGGTTTTGGCGATGTTCTTCCTCGTTTCGTGCGGCGGAGACAGTAAAGATGACGACAAGACTGACACAGGTGACACGACGGCCGACACTGGTGACACCCAGACCGATCCTACCGACACCGGTGATTCAGGTGATACCGATACGGTAGAGCCGACTGATCAGACAGATCCTACGGAACCTACAGACCCGACCGATCCTGCAGAGGGCGGAAGCTGGGAAGCTAAGTACAAAAAGGCTGACGGGCACGCTGAAAAAGTTTCCAAAGATGTCGTAAAAGCAAACAACGACCTCGGAATGAAGCTTTTCAACGCTCTTGCATCGGAAGAAGCAGGCAAAAACATGATGATCTCCCCGCTTTCGATTTCTATTGCGATGGCTATGGTAACGAACGGCGCAACGGACGAAAGCCTTGATGAAATGAAAGAAGTCCTTGGTTTCGGAGATATGGAACTCGGCTCTGTCAACGAGCAGTTCATGCAGCTTATAGCAAGTCTGGTCGAAGCAGATAAGGATCTGGTTCTTTCGATTGCAAACTCTGTCTGGATGGACGACGCTTTCGCGCCTGATGTAAAGCAGGATTTTGTTGATGTTCTCACTGAATTTTATGACGCTGCGTTCTTCACCGAAGATTTTCAGGACGAGGCAACTGTCGGCAAGATCAATTCATGGGTCTCCGAAAAAACGCATGACAAAATCGATAAAGTCATCAAAGAGATAGGCCCGAACACGATCATGTACCTCATAAACGCGATCTATTTCAAGGCTGCATGGACGACCTCTTTCGACAAAGAGAGCACTTATGAAGGCACTTTCATGCTTTCCGACGGAAGTGAAGGCAAAGCGGACTACATGGGATTCTCCTATGATCAGGAAGTTCCTGAGTTTTACAGCTATTCGTCAGACTGGGGCGATGAAAACGGCTATTCCGTTGTCAGAATTCCCTACGGACGCGGTGTTTTCGCATTTTACGGCATAGTTCCGAATCCCGACAATAAAACGAATATAGACAAGTTTATCGGAAAAATCGCTGAAAACGGCTTTGATTCCTATATTTCGCAGCTTGAAGAACGCGATTTCACTGTTCAGCTCCCGAAGTTCAAGTTCGCTTACGAAAAATCGCTTGTTAAAGTCTTCCAAAGTCTGGGCATGGAAAAGGCTTTTGTTGACGGTGCTTTGATGAATATAGCTGAAGAACCGCACGCTCCTTTCATTTCGGATATTTACCACAAAACATTCGTAGAAGTTAACGAAGAAGGAACCGAAGCGGCTGCAGTCACGGTAGTCGAAGTCGGCGAGAATGCTATGCCTTCGGGATTTTTCGCAAACCGTCCGTTCGTTTTCGTGATCCGCGACGACAGAACCGGATCGATCCTTTTTGTCGGTAAAGTAGAAAATCCCAAAGCTGAATAAACTTTTTAATGGAGACAAGAATGAAAAAATTCATGATCCTTTTCACGGTTTTTGCGGTGTTCTTCCTCGTTTCGTGCGGCGGAAGCAGCAAAGACGGCGACAAGACAGACACAGGCGACACCGACACAACAGACACCGGTGACACCGACACAACAGACACCGGCGACACCGATACGACCGACACAGATAACACTTCGGATACCGATATACCGGATACCGATAATACCGATACAACAGAACCAACAAATCCTACAGATCCGACCGACACAGACCCGGCAGACACAGACACCGAAGAAGGCGGCAGCTGGGAAGCCAAGTACAAAAAGGCTGACGAGCACGCTGAAAAAGTTTCTGAAGACATTGTAAAAGCAAACAACGACCTCGGAATGAAGATGTTCAGCAAACTTGCGGCAGCTGAAGCAGGCAAAAACATGATGATCTCCCCGCTTTCGATCTCTATTGCGATGGCGATGAGCACAAACGGCGCATCGGGCGAAAACCTTGAAGAAATGAAGGAAGTTTTAGGTTTCGGCGAAATGGAGCTCGGAGATGTGAACGAGCAGTTCATGCACCTTATCGCAAGCCTTGTCGCGGCGGATAAAGACCTTGTTCTTGATATCGCGAACTCTGTCTGGATGCGCGAAGAGTTCTCGCTTGATGTCAAAGCGGCTTTCACCGATGTTCTCAAGGATTTCTACGATGCCGAAATTTTTGCAGAAGGTTTCACGGTTGAAAACATCAACGCATGGGTCTCAGAGAAAACAAACGGCAAAATCGATGAAATCGTTAAAGAAATCGGCGAAGATGTCGTTATGTATCTCATAAACGCGATCTATTTCAAGGCTGCGTGGACGACCGCTTTCAACGAAGAAAATACTTACGAGGGAACATTCACTCTTTCGGACGGAACTGAATCGACAGCAGATTTCATGCATTTCGTAGAAACAGAGGATGTCCCTGAATTTCTTGCATACTCGTCAGACTGTGGAGACAAGGACGGCTTTGCGGTGATCAGAATCCCGTACGGTCGTGATGTCTTTGCGTTTTACGGCATAGTTCCGAATTACGGGAATGAATCAAATATCGATGATTTTATCGCAAAAATCGCTGAAAAGGGTTTTGACCACTATTATTCACTTATTACCCCGATGAGCGATTTTCCGCTGGAACTGCCGAAATTCAAGTTCGAATACGAAAAATCACTTGTCGAAATTTTCAAGGAATTCGGCATGGAAAAGGCTTTCGTTGAAGGCGGACCTTTCCACAACATAGCTGATGCCCCGCACGATCCTATAATTTCAGACATCAAGCATAAGACTTTCATCGAAGTCAACGAATCGGGAACCGAAGCGGCAGCAGTTACGTCGGTCGAATACAGCGACGGCGCGATGCCAGGCGGATTCTATGCGAACCGTCCGTTCGTGTTCGTAATCCGTGACGACAGAACAGGTTCGATCCTCTTCATCGGAAAAGTAGAAAATCCCAAAGCTGAATAATCTTTTTTATTGAATTGTATCGCGCGCCGCGAGATAATAATTAAATATTGATCGTTGTGTCCTGAATGACGAGGCAGCTGCCGCCTTCAATGGGTTCTGATTTGAATCTGTCGCTTTCCGGGTCGTATTCTCTCGTGACTTGGATGAGTTTTATGTTTTCAAGGGTGACGTTGAGGGAACCTGAATCGTATGTGAAGGAGTTGACGGTCATTGTTCCGCTCTCGGGGTAGTAGTATTTTCCTGCGCCTTCGAAGTAGCCTTCGTTGTCATAAACGATGTCTTCGTAGACAATGATGCACTGAGCGCATGAGCTGTAGGAAACGTTGTAGCCTTCCGTAAGATCGTAGACGCCGGTTGTTGTTTCGCTGTAGATCTCGAAATCGATTTCGTCCATCGTTGCACTTCCTGTTCCCGGCTGATAAGTGCCTGAGTAGTAAGCGTAACTGTCTATCGATCCGTCTGTTTTCATCTGACCGATTGAGATGACAGGGCACTCTCCCGGCTCGATGCTTCCGGTATCGGTATTGCTGTCAGTATCTGTTTCCGTGTCAGTTTCCGTATCGGTATCAGTATCGGTATCTGTTCCTGTGTCGGTATTATCGGTATCAGGTGTTTCTGTATCAGGTGTTTCTGTATCCGTTGTACCGGTATCAGAAGTGTCTGAACTGTCAGTGTCTGTTACCGTGTCGGTATCGGTGTCGTCCGAAGTATCGCCCGTATCCGGTGCGGTGTCGCCTTCGTCATCGTCCCCGCCGCATGAAACGAAGAAAAAAAGTGAAAAAATCAAAACTGCGATAATTGAAAACTTTTTCATAAAATCCTCCTTAAAAAATCAAAAAACGGCCTATTTTAGTCATTGACGTTTGAAAATAAATGTTTTCCCAGAGCTCGCCTTTTTATTCCATCTCCAATGTGGCGAGGGAAAAGCTATTTGCTAAGAAAGAGGCTGACTTCGCGCCTGAAATCGTCGAAAGTCATGTCGTCGCGGATCCCGAAACGGGTGAGGGCAAAATCGTATTTTACAGGGTCTTCCGGTGCGATTTCGGCATAATGCGACGTTATTTCGAGCGCGGCTTTGTAGTTTGGCGCCTTTTTTTCGGTAAAACCGAGGATCTTCGCCGCTTTGAAGGCGTGTGTGTCGAGCGGAACTACCAATTTGGCAGCGCTTGCCTTTGTCCAGCCGCCGGGATCGACCTCGTCATTTCTCACCATCCAGCGGAAAAAGAGATTGAGCCTTTTGCACGCCGAACCGTCGGCAGGAGAAGGGATAAGATAAGATTTTTGCGAAAGATTCATCTCGTCAACGAATTTTTCGACTCCGCAGAGATATAAATTTTCGAAATTCCCGTATTCCTTGAGAACGTGCTTCATTCCGCAGAAAAGTTTCGCGAGATCCTCGTCAGTCGTAAATCTGTGGACAAAACCTTTGTATATTTTGAGAAAATCATTCTCGCTGTGCGAAGTGACGAAATCGAACGGTTTTCCCTCGATCGGAAGCAAAATTTTATCAATAGATTTAAGGATCTGAGCGACTCTGCCGTAAGCGATAGAAGAAGCTAAAAGCGCAATAATTTCACGGTCTTTTGTTTCAGAATAATCATACAAAAATTTCAGCGGGTCAGGGTCTACTAGACCTCTTTTATTGAGCTTTTTGTAGAGAGATTCAAGAAGATTTCTGAGTTCGCGCATTATTTGACCGCTTTCATGACCTTCGCGATAAGTTCGTCATTTACGATGTAGGGAAGAGTCAGATGGTCGTTGTGGTCGTTGTTTTTATTGTATTCGACGACTGTTTCGATCGAGTGTTCGTTTCTTGCCCACGCTCTTCTTGAAACGCCGCCCATGACGTCCCACGGGAATGCGATGTCGAGTATTGCATCAACTCTTTCGGAGCCGTCGAGGACCATTCCGAAGCCGCCGTTGATTGATTTGCCGATTCCTACGCCGCCGCCGTTGTGGAGTGCTACAAGGCTCATGCCTCTTGCGCAGTTGCCGGCGAAAATGTTGGTTGCCATGTCGGCCATGATGTTGGAACCGTCCTTGATGTTCGAAGTTTCGCGGTAAGGACTGTCGGTGCCGCCTGTATCGTGGTGGTCACGTCCGAGCATGATGGGACCGACGATACCTTCACGGACCATTTCATTGAATTTCTTTGCGATCTGCGTTCTTCCCGCCGCGTCCTGATAAAGGATTCTCGCCTGAGTTCCGACGACGAGTTTGTTTTTCATCGCGTCTTTTACCCAGTGGTAGTTGTCCTTGTCCTGATAACGGAGGACCGGTCTGCAGTGCGCGATGACTTCGGCAGCAGCTTCGTCGGTCTTTGCAAGGTCACTCTCTTTGCCGCTGAGGCATACCCAGCGGAACGGGCCGTAACCGTAATCGAAAAGTTCGGGTCCGAGGATGTCTTCGACGTAGCTCGGCCAGATGAAGCCTTCGAAGGTGTCTTTTCCGTTTTTGGAAATTTCTTTGACACCTGCATCGAAGATAGCTCTCATGAAGGAGTTGCCGTAATCGAAGAAGTATGTTCCTTTTGCGACGAGCTTTTTGATGACTTCGAAGTGTCTTCTCAAGGTCGCATCGACAAGCTGACGGAATTTCGGTTTGTCGTTTGCAAGGAGTGCGGTTCTCTCTTCAAACGTGATCCCTGCCGGGCAGTAGCCGCCTTCGTAGACTGCGTGGCAGCTTGTCTGGTCGCTGAGAAGGTCGATGTGGATGTTTTTGGAATCGGCATATTCAAGCAGATCGACGATGTTGCCGTGGTAAGCGATACTGATGGGCTCTTTCTTTTCGATGTATTCGAACGCTTCCTTGAAAGCTTCTTCAGCGCTGTCGGTAACAAGCGAAACCCAGCCCTGCGAGTGTCTTGTCTCGATTCTCGAAGCATCGACTTCGGCAAAAATGCCGACACCTTTCGCGATTTCCACTGCTTTCGGCTGTGCGCCGCTCATGCCGCCGAGACCGCTGGAAACGAAAAGTTTGCCGCGAAGGTCACCGTCCCACGGAACGCCGAGTTTCATTCTTCCTGCGATGAGGATCGTGTTGTATGTGCCGTGAACGATCCCCTGCGGGCCGATGTACATCCAGCCGCCGGCAGTCATCTGTCCGTAGTTTGCAACACCGAGTGCTGCTGCGCGGTTGAAGTTCTGCATATCGTCGAAAAGGCCGACCATAAGCCCGTTCGTCGTGATGACGCGCGGTGCTCTTTTGTGCGATTTGAAAAGGCCGAGCGGATGTCCGCTGTGAAGAACGAGCGTCTGTTCGTCGGTCATGACTTCAAGATATTTTTTGATGAGGCGGTACTGCATCCAGTTTTGGCAGACTTGTCCCGTTTCGCCGTAAGTAACGAGCTCGTATGGATAAAGCGCTGTCGCGAAGTCGAGGTTGTTGTCGATCATGACCTGGAAAGCTTTGCCTTCTATGCAGTTTCCCTTGTAGGAGTCTATCGGTTTGCCCCAGATATGCCCTTCAGGACGGAAGCGGTAGCCGTAGATCCTGCCGCGTGTCAAGAGTTCATCCAAAAATTCAGGAGCAAGCGCTTCGTGAAGCTCTTCCGGAACGTAGCGGAGAGCGTTTCTGAGTGAAAGTTCGATCTCGTTTTTCGTTAAAGTGAGCTCTCTTTTCGGAGCGCGTCTGATACCTTCCACGAATTTCGGATATTCGGGAAGAACCGGGTCAAGTTTGATCGTCATTGCATTTGAAATGTCGAAATTATTGAGCATTTTTTCCTCCAAAACAGGTTTTTAACGCCGCAATATACTATTTAAGGCAAAACTTTCAAGAATGTCGGAAAAAAATGTGAAAGCATCTCTGATTCATCTCGTAGAGACGCAATAATATGACGTCTCCACATTATTTTCCCTTGACATTTTCAGCGTTTTTACTATAATATCCGCCGTTCTTCAGGAACGCTTCTTTGACAAGTGGGGATGACTTGGTTTCGACAGGGAGGCTGGATTTTCCGGCTGCATGCCGAGGCGCCGCTGGCCTCGTAAAAAGCGGCAAAACAAGAAACGCAAATAATAATTTTGCATTGGCAGCATAAGCCTGCCCGTCCTTCTGCGGTATTTCCGCGACTGTAGCAAGGGCGCCAAACAGCGGAATAGCGACCCAAGCCTTTTCGCAGGGCGAGGGGAGCGAAATCAATTGCGAAAAAGTGCGAGGGATCCTGCTGCTGGGAGCCTGAACACTCATTAAAACAGACAGCTACGCACGTAGACGCCCGACTTTCCCCCTTTTTGGACGCGGGTTCGATTCCCGCCATCTCCACCAGATTGGATTTCTTGCATTTCATATGTTTTTACATACAATTTTCTGTTTTTTTTTATGTTAGGAGTGCGTCATGAAGAAATTCTTTGCATTTTGTATGGCTATTTCTGTTTTTGTTTTTGTCCTTTCCTGCGGCGGAAGCAAAAAAGAAACAACTCCGGAAACGGACAGCGATATTGTCGATGCCGATGAGCTGGGCGATGATTCTGACGAATCTGAAAGAAAGCAGGGCGAACTTGGCGGCGCGTGCTATCCGAACAAAACCTGCAACGAAGGTCTTGTCTGCGACGAGGATAACAACCGATGTATAAAAGATCCGGGAAATACTGAAGAACCTGACGATGATGCCGACACGGAAGAACCTGAACCTGATCACGATACTGACACTTCGGATACCGGAATAACGGATAACGATGCCGATACCGATTCAGGTGATACCAAGCCTGACAACGATTCTGACACCGATCCCGACAATCCTGAAGCAACGGAAAACCACAAAATAAGCGGTCTTCTTCAGGCCGGGAACACTCTTTCCAATGTCAAAACAGTCCTTGTGGAATGCGGAAAAACCGATGAAATAGCATCTACAACTACCGAAGCAAACGGAAAATTCAGCTTCAAAGCAGACATTTCGGCAAGCAAAACCTACTGCGTCAAAGCAAATGATTTCGCAAGCTGTTTCAAAGGCTTAAGTGATCACGTTGCAAATATTTCGGAAATCACGAACGCAGCTTATCTGCTTGATAAAAACTGCACCGACATCCGAAAAAGCGAAACGGCAGTCAGGGCATACGCTAAACTCGGAACGGGAAAATGGCTGGGTGAACTTTATTACACGAAGCTTTCTGGCATCAAAAGCGGACTTAAACTTCTCTCATCCTTCCTCAATACGACCGATTCAAAAACACTTTCTGAAAAGATTGCGGCAGATATCAAAAAAACCGACGGACGCGAATTCTACAAATTTTTCTACGGCTTCAAAATCGCGGCTGACAAAAACGAAGTTCTCATAAATGTTGCAAATCCAGACAGTAACGAAGTAACGCTTAATATCGAAGGCGGCAGCAACGAGATCGCACCAGGTTTCAAAATCCTCTGGGTCGATCTGAAGCAGTCGGCTGAAGCTGCGACACACAAGTTCAAAAGCACAGACCCGGGTGAGTATATTGTCCGTGCAAAACTCGTTTACGGCGGCGACCCGATAATGGGGGGCGATCCGATAATGGGCGGAAACGATGACGACGGCGGCGATCCGATAATGATTTCGGAAGATTCTGCGACTCTTCTCTTCCTGCTCGAAAAACTGACAGGAACGATCGATGTCAGCGATATGAGCAAGGATATTTCGCACTACATCGACAACGGAATTTATGCGGTCATTCCAAAAAACACTGTTATAAAGAAAGGAAATGCCTCCGTCACGACGCTTACTTACAAAATTCTGAGTGCCGGCGACGGTTCTCAGGTTTCAAAAATCGATTTCGGTCCCGACGGAACGGAATTCACAGGCGATTCAATGTATTTCGTCTATGAACTGGGAACAGTTTTCGGCGGCGATCCCATCATGCTTACCGAAAGCGGCAATCCGATGATGTTCTCGGCAGGCGGCGATCCTATTATGCATATTGCCCGTTCTTCAGGCGGTGACCCGATAATGTATTCTGCCGGAGGTGACCCGATCATGATCCCTGACGGCAGTGATTCTGTAGGCGCGGCGGCCGGCGGCGATCCGATAATGACTAGTGCTGCGGGCGACCCGATAATGTCAACGGCTGCGGGTGACCCGATAATGCTCGGAACAAGTTCGAGCGTCATGATTTCCAAAACGGGACACTTCTCTGAATTCCTGATCAACTCGAATTCGCTTCCGGTTTCAGTCGAAGCTCTGCTCGACAGATGGTGCGACGGCTCATACTACCGCGGATATTCGCCGATCGAATTTATAAAGAAAGGTGTAACGGACAACAAACCTGAAAGCACGCTGCTTCCTTATCTGACTTGTCAGAACCGGAAATTCGGCGAACTCGGAAACGATCTCTATGAGCTCATAAACAAGCAGGTCGGCTTCCAGCGCAACCTCAATCTGATCGAAAACATCTACTACATTTCGGAATTCTACAACCGGATGATGACGAAGAAAAACAGCGGCGAAGTCGTTGCGGCGAAAAACGGGCTTGAACTCCGCTCTTTGCTCGCATCCCTCTTTACTGCGACAACTTCATACAACAGAAGTGCAACTTTAGCCGACCTTTTCGATTCGTCTAAAATTCCTCTCACTTACAACGGAAACACTCCGGCAGACTATTCTGCTGACGCACAGAAGGCTGTAACCGGTCTTTCCGAAGTTAATGACAAATATGTCGCGACCAAAAAAGATGTCATGATCTTTGCAAACTATGTCACGACTTCTCAGAAAGGGCCCGATTTCAGCGCCGTTTCGTCGCCTGTGCCCGACGGCCAGTGGCCGGAATAGGTGAACGAATCGGCGTATGCGCAGGGCATCGCGACCGACATGGCCACAACGGCAAGCAGAGTCTTCATGCTACAGCTCCTTCTTATTGGTTCATTTACGGCCACATTATGCCAAAACGCCCCGCCCCGCGCAACCTGTACGAAAGTACAGGTCGGCGTCTAGAAATGTTTTTTTGATATACGAGGTTTTGCTACTACCTCATGCTACTTGGCATGAAGCACAGCCAAAGCGAAATGGTGCAGCGCAATCATCGTCCAAGAAGCCTTGCGGCATCGACTATCGCGGCGAAGTAGCCGCTGCCGGAGAGTTGCGGATCCAGTTCCCCGTCGTACACCAGCACCGGACGGACGCTAACGCCCCTGCGGACTTTCAGTCGCTTCAGCTTTTGTTCCATTTCGGCTTCAACCTC
>CACZFE010000024.1 GCA_902780365.1 uncultured Spirochaetales bacterium | reverse complement strand
GTGGTGTCGAGGGTCTTTGCCATGCCCAGCTCGTAGGCGGCAATGGCGGCGTCCCGTCCGGCCAGCAGCTGGTTGACTGCCGTCGTGAAGCGCTCCTTCTGCTCGGCGTAATCCTCGTCTTCCTCGTAATGGCGGCACAGTTCGAGTCGTTTGTTGACCCGTTTGTCATCCTCTTCTCGATCCCGTTCGGAATTTCAGGCGTTCTCTTCGGTCTTTTCATAATGGGCAAAACGCTTTCGATGCCCGCATTCCTCGGAATGATCATTCTTGTCGGTATCGTCGTCAACAACGCGATCGTTCTTATCGACTACATGAAGCAGGTAAAGGAGCGTGACTCGCTCACGACGAACGATGCTCTGATATACGCAGGCGGAAAGCGTCTGAGACCTATTCTCATGACCGCGATGACCACAATTTTCGGCATGGTCCCGATGATGCTCATGGGCGGTGAAGGTTCGGCTATGTTCAGTCCGCTCGGAACTGCCGTCGTTTTCGGTCTCACCGTTTCGACATTCATCACACTCGTTCTCGTTCCCAGCGTCTATGCGGTCGTTGACAGCATCCTCGTAAAACTTCACCTGAGATAAATTTATTTCCCGAAAATTTCTGCTAATATCCTGCCGTTTAATTTCTTTGAGGTAAAAAAATGGAAAGAATTTATCCTATTCTCCTTCTTATGGCGGCGAACATTTTCATGTGTTTCGCGTGGTACTGGCACCTGAAGATCGAAGACAAACCGATTTTTTTAATAATTCTGTTAAGTTGGGGAATAGCATTCTTTGAATACTCTATTCAGGTTCCGGCAAACCGCATGGGTTACAAATTCTACACCGTCGGACAGCTCAAAGTCATGCAGGAAGTCATAACAATGATAGTTTTTGCCTTTTTCTCGGTTTTTTACATGAAGGAAAAGCTGACTCTGGATTTTCTTTTCGCCGGTTTATGCCTTGTAGGCGCCGTATTTTTTATGTTCAGGCACGCATTTTAGTGATTTTTTATAAACAGAACGGTTTTTATGGACAAAAAAATTATTTGTATTATAATAACGCACGATTTTTTTGATGATTTTTACATTTTTTCGGGAGTTTGACGTGGAATTCGCTAAATATTTGATTTTCTTAGCACTTTTAGCATCGCCTTTTTCTTTTGTCTTTGCCGCCCCGTCCGCAGCGCTTGAACTTTGCGTTTTCAACGACGGTCAGGAGTTCCAGCTTTCGACAAAAGATTCCGATGAAGCCGAAAAATCGGGATTCCAGAAATTCAAAGAAACCGAGATCTTCATCAGAAATTTCAAAGTTCTTGTCGACGGCTCGGAAAACGACTCTTTCAGACCGGTCGACAAGAAGAAAAACTGTGTCCGCTCGGATAAAATCCAGCCTGGGAAGCACACCGTTTCCATAAACCTCAAGGCCGGCGCATACACGACGCTCGAGCCCGTCGCGCCTTATGTCACGACTTTCAAGGCGAACCTTCTCCACAGCGGGAAGATCAATCTCGCGAAAGGTCCTGTCGCGACTGTCGAGATCCATCAGCTCGGAAACAAAATAGCGCTTTTCCAGGGCATTACCGGCGAGCAGGTCCCCGACTGCGAATACAGTTGCGAAGTTCCGGCAGGCGTTCCGCTTTACTTCGTCGAGAAACCGTCCGAAGAAAAAGAACTCTGCAGACCGACTTTCCAGCTTGTGCTCGAGAACGAGCGTGACAAAAACCTCGGCTGCTACGACAAAAAAGCGATCGAAGCAATGCTTGAAAAACACATAAAAGAGAACAACATCCAGTGCAATCCCGAGGTAGAAGTCGCATTCTACCGCGTTTTCGGCGAAGGCTGCGTTGTTTCTCCGGCAGTCGATCCTGAAGGTATCGGCATTCTTCCGCCGCAGATCAGAATCGTTCCTGCGTCAAGCAACGGCTCCAAATATTTTGTGGCAAGATATCCGAAAGAAAAGGAACCTTACACTTTCAACAGCGAGAAAAAAGGAACCGAAATAGTTCCCGAAAAAGAAGAAATTATAGAATTTTTTGAAGAGAAGAACTAGTGAAAATCGGTATTTTCATATCAGGAACCGGCACGAACATGGCTGCGATATGCCGCAATTTCGCCGAAAAGAAACTCTCCGGCGTAGATGAGATCAGTTTTGTCCTTTCCGACAAAAGAAGCGCCGCTGGCATTGAAAAGGCGGAATCTTTCGGCATAAAGACCATCGTTCTTCCGAAAAAGAAAGACGAGCCGAAGGAAGATTACGAGTCAAGGCTTCTCGAAGCTATCCGCCCGTTCGGCACGGGGCTCATCGTCCTCGCAGGCTTCATGAAGGTTCTCGGGCACACTTTTCTTTCCGGTTACAACGGAAAAATCATAAACATCCATCCTTCGCTTCTTCCCGCGTTCAAAGGAGTCGACGCACAGGGACAGGCTTTCGACTACGGCGTGAAAGTATCCGGCTGCACGGTACATTTCGTTGACGAAACGCTTGACGGCGGTCCGATAATCCTGCAGCAGCCCGTTTTAAGACACGACGATGACACGAAAGAAACTTTCAAAGCACGTATCCTTGAACAGGAACACATACTGCTCTCGAAGGCGATATCGATAGTAACTACCGGAAAATATTCAATATCAGGCAGACAAGTTCTGTTTTCTAACAAGGAGGAATTATGAAAATTAAACTTTTTCTTGTAACAATCATTCTGACTGTGCTGCTTTATGCGGCGACAAACTACTTTTTCGTAAACTACACCTGCGGCAACCTTGTTGAGTCAGCAAAAAACGCCGTTTCACAATCGGTATCGATTTATTCAAGAATCTCCGAGGCTGACAAATTCGACAAAATCCACAAAGTCGAATCAATCGCCAAAAACACAAAACTCATAGAAGCTCTTGATCCGGCAAAGTGGGATGAAGTTTCGGAAGAAGTTCTTTCAGCTTTTGCTCAGGAAGCTGTCGAAAACGACGGAAAGAAAGGTGATGTCAAGAGAACAGAATTAACTCCCAATGCCAAGGCTTTTGTTGACAAAATCGAAACCGAGATGAACGTCATCAACCAGATTTACGACTACAGCGACACTATTTTCGTAACCGATACGAAAGGAAACATCATAGCAAAGAACCTTGACGGCATCTTCAAAGGCGTCAATATTGCCAACGAAAAGCTTTTCCAGGTAGTTCTGCGCGGCACCGCAAACCGTGACGTTATGAAAATAAAAGGAAAAACCTACCTTATTTCCGCAGCTCCGGTTTTTGACAAAGGAAACATCATCGGCATCTACTTCTCGGCTGACAACATTGACTCCGAAGCTGCGAAGAACGCTGTTGCAAACCTTTACGACGAGTCGATTTTCGGCAACCAGCAGTCAAAATTCTACTTCGGATTCTTTGACAAATCGTCGCTCCTCGGCAGCACGCTTCCCACTCAGCTTCATGAAAGTTTCAGAAAATTCATAAAAGGCAATCAGGACCTTATCGCAAAAATCGACGAAGAAGATTTCAAAAGACACGACATGGAAATCGTTCTCAACGGCGAAACCTTCTTTGCAAGCGTTTCACGTCACCCGTCGCTTTCCGACAACGAAGACCTGTTCTACCTTTCACTCGTGTCGAAGAACAAACTTCTCGAACCCCTTTCATCGAAACGCGGAACTTTCTCTATCGTCGTCGCGCTGCTCCTTGTAATCTCGCTTGTCATTCTCTACATATTTGATGAACAGAACGGCAGACCGGTCAACAAATTCATGGAAGGAATGCTTGAAATCATCAACGGCAACATCAAATTCCGCTTCAACAACGATGCAAAAGGTGTTGAAGGCAACCTCAACCAGAATGCAAACATGATGATTGCGACGATTCTCGGAGAAAGAATGCCTGACAAGGACAAACCTGTAATAAAAAAGTAGGAGAAAACAATGAGCGGTCTTAACAAAGTTATGCTTATCGGTCGTCTCGGAAGAGATCCCGAAATCAGATACTCGTCAAATAATACGCCAATATGCAACTTTTCTATCGCAACTTCAGAAAGGGTCAAAAAAGGCGATAATTTCGAGGAAAAAACTGAATGGCACAGAATAGTTGTTTTCGGTAATCAGGCTGAAAACGCTTCGAAATTCCTCAAAAAAGGCTCTCTTGTTTTCGTAAACGGAAGAATCCAGTCAAGGACATATCAGGACAAAGACGGCAACGAAAGAACTGTCTTCGAAATAATCGCAAATTCCCTGAATTTCCTTGATCCGAAAGACAATATGAACGGCCAGCCGGAACGCACGTATCAGCAGAATCCGAAAGACGGTGATGCTGCACCTCAGAGCGGCAATGCTCCTAAATTTGACAACGAGGACGATGAACTGCCGTTCTAAAGTTCAAAGCTATCTAACAATCTTAAATGTTCAATAAAATCATCAACTTAACTAGTTACAGGAGTGAATAATGAAACTCAAAGACCGCTGGATGAAACTCAGAAATTATCAGTCCGATGACTTCTGGGCAATGCTTTTCGCGCGTCCGCTGACAATTCTTTTTCTTTTACCGATAGTTGAAAAAAAGTGGGTCACACCGAACAGAATAACAGTCCTCAGCATCCTCACGAAACTTGCAGGATCAGCTTTCGTCTTTTTCGACAGGACTTATTCCGGCGGAGTCATCGGCGCGATCCTGCTCAACCTCGGACTTGTTTTGGACAACATGGACGGCACCGTCTCGCGTTTCCGCAACTGTCCGACGAAATTCGGCTTTTATCTCGACAAAATTTCCGATGCAGTAACAATGACTATCATGTTCTGGGCAATCGGATTCCGCGCTTACGGCGAAACTAACGAACTCATTGACATCCTTGTTCCGATGACCGCAGCGACCGCTTCATACGTTGCCGGATACGCAAAATGGGTAAGCGAAAGAGTTCTGTTAGACCTCAAAATAATCGAAAACTACCGCAAAGGGACTATCGAAGAGCTCGGCGCAAAAACTGACAGCTGCCCTGTCTGGTCCACTCCGCCACAGCGCACATTCGCAGACTGGGCGAAATGGTTCTGCTATGCCGTTTTCTCGATTTTCAAGATCAATGAAGTCGATATTTTCTTTTTCGCCGCACTGGCCCTGATCACAGGAAAACTTTGGATATTCACACGCCTCGAATGCGGAGTCCTCTCTTTCGGAATCATTGTCGTTCCTACTATTTTCGCGGTAAAAGTCCTCAAAAGAGAACGCGAAATATCAAGAATTCCCGTAAAAGAAAAAGAATAAATTTCAGATTAAAACCGGATTATTCAGGAAAAGGCTACTTTTCTTCGCCTTCGAAAAGTTTGAGAAAATCTCTGTTGATCTCGATTCTTGCGTTTGCTCTCAGTTTTTCGACATAAGCCTCGTAGATCTGTCCTTTCTTCGCGCTTGCAAGGTTTGACTTGATAACAGCCTTTGAACTCTCGAATTCAGCCATATCAGGCTCTGTGTGCTTTGTTATTTTTGCGATGACATATCTGTTTTCTTCTGTCTTGAAAACTTCACCGAGAAGTTTCGGTTCGGGATCAGAGAAAAGTTTTTCTATGAACTTCGGGCTGAAACCGATTCCTGCCGCGAAAGTCGATTTTCTGGTAACGGAAATTTCTCTTCCCGCAATTTCCCAGTCAGCGAAAGCAGCTGAAATCTCTTCTGCGGAAAGTTCAGGTTTTTCCTTAAGCATTTCAAGAAGTTTTGCAGAATCAGCCTTTATTTTTTCCTCAAGTTTCGGCGCAATGAGAAGGTCTTTAGCGACATCGTTTTTGACATCGTCGAAAAGAGTCTGCCCTTCGCCTTTCGAATACTTGGAAACATTGTCTTCAAAAGCCATTTTCGCCTTCGATTCGTTCTCTTTGAGGTAAGCTGCGATTTCATCATCCGTGATTGCTGCAAGCAGCTCATTCTTCTTTTCGGCTTTGAGATATGAATCAGCGAAAACATAGACGAAAGCGTCGATCTTTTCATTGCCGGTTACGAATTCATCCTTCGCTTCGGTATCCGAAACAGTGATGTTGTCAACGAGGTAGTTTCTGAGTTTTCTCGCCATAAGCTGCATTCTGACACGATGCTCGTAAGCCGCGATCGTCGTATTCAGCGTGAATTTGACCATGTTGTTATAAGCTTCCTTGTCGAAAGCACCGTTTTTCTGGAAATACGGATTGCTGACGATCTCTTTGCTGACTTCCTCGTCGGAAACCTTGAAACCGAGTTTTTCCGCTTCCTGAGCGACAAGAATTTCGCCGATAAGACCGTTTAAAGCCTTGTCAGAAAGTTTATACTGTTTTGCCATTTCGTTGTTGAAATCACGGAAAATCCTCTGGTAGTAGTCCATGAGGTTCGAGTAAGCGAAACGGAATTCAGACATTGTGATGACTTCGCCGTTGACTGTTCCTGCGTTGTTCTGAGTAGAGCTGCAACCCGCTTTGTCACCCGGGCCGAAAGAAATAACGAACGTAACGATTATCGCCGCGAACATAAGGGTTATGAGCAGCGAACTTCCTTTTTTTCTGATGTCCTGAAACATTTAAAAACCTCTAAATTTAAAAGTCACAAAAAAATAAACGCGGGCATTGTACAGATAGTTGCCTAAAAAGCAATAATTTTTATCGCAGCAGCTCTTTCAGTTTCTCTTCCGCGGCCTCTGTCATGGCGGGGAAAAAGGCAAGTTCCTCAGGAGTGAATTTTCCAAGGACGAATGAGGCGACATCCCCTTTTTTCGGCCTGCCGATGCCGATTTTTATACGGAGAAAGTCAGAACTTCCGATCGAATTTGCTATTGATTTAAGCCCGTTATGACCTGCGAATCCGCCGCCTTCACGGAATGATACCGTTCCGAACTCTGTTTCGATGTCGTCATGCACGACAACTATTTCACGGTCGCTCAGTTTGAAGAACGATTTCGCCGCCTGAACGCTTTTTCCGCTCAGATTCATGAAGGTTTCCGGCTTTAAAAAGCAGTGCTGCCGAGAGTTGAAATCATTTTTCGCAAACATTCCGAAAAATTTCTGATTCCAATGCAACCCTTTAATAATATTCATATTTTCAGCAACTATAAAACCTGAATTGTGACGCGTGAGTTTGTATTCGGTTCCCGGATTACCGAGAAAAACGACAAGCATTATTCTTCCGTTTTTTCAGATGTTTCCTTTTCGGACTTATCTTCAGATTCTTTTTCAGATTCCTCTTCGGACTTATCTTCCTGAGATTCCTCTACGCTTTCTTCAGCATCTTCCTCTTCACTGCCGGGGCGGGGAAGCTTTTTCTCGAGCCTGCCGTCACGCCATGAGCCGTATACCGCCGTTCCGTTTTTGGCAGTGTAAGTCCCGAGTCCGGTCATAGCATCGCCTTCAAAATCGCCTTCGTAGACATCTCCGTTCGCTTTGGTCAGTTTTCCGTGGCCGTCGCGCTGTCCGTCAACAAAATCGCCTTCATAGACCGTGCCGTTGCGATAGGTCATTTTTCCTTTGCCGCTTCTTTTGTCGTGATCAAAATCACCCTCATATTCGGCTCCGCTCGGGAAAATCATGACACCGTGACCGTGCTTCATGTTTTTGGAGAAAGTTCCGCGGTATTCCTTTTCATCAGATGATCGGTAAACCCCCTCTCCGTCCATCATGTCATCCTTGAAAGAGCCTTCGTACCTCGCACCGCTCGGGAAAATCAGCATTCCCTGTCCGTGACGCATGCCGTTTTTGAATTCACCGATATACTTTGTTCCGTCTTTAAGCGTAAGTTCGCCCTGTCCGTTGTAGTGGCCGTTAGCGAAAAAACCTTTGTAACGGTCGCCGTTTGCATAGATATACTCACCTTCGCCGTATTTTTTGTGGTCTTTGAAACCGCCGATGTAGCGGTCACCGTTCGGCAGATTGTGGATACCGTTCTCGGTAACACCGTCCACTGCCTCTTCCTGCTCCGGTTCTTCCGACTTTACAGGTTCAGCCTTTTTACGGGGAGCCTTCTTGTCAGCCGTTCCGCACGAAAGCAGCGCAAGACACAAAAAACAAGAGAGAGCACAAATCACCTTTTTCATATTTCCTCCTATCAGATAAGGGAACAAGCCTCTACTCCGAGGGTTTCAGTCGCATCTCCGCCGAGTTCCGGGATATTCTGCGGGTGGAAAAGTTCAATCCCGCTGCCGCTGACTGAGAGACGCCCCTCGGCACCGACCTTGATTTCAGCCTTGTCAATCGAGAAACTTCCTATACCGAAAGCGTGATAGCATGAGATCGTGAAGTGTTCGTCCATATCCCCGACAATTAAGCGCGCACTGTTTTCGTCCAGTACACCTATATCGTGCGTTCCGACAGTCGCCGAATCAATTTTTATTCTCAGGATAACAACCGGATTTCCGACTTTCTGACTTTGCGAATCGAACGGAGCCTGATAGACATCAAGTACTTCGCCGTCGCGCTTGTTTGTTCCCTTTCTGACAAAAGAAAGTGTAGTGCCGTTAAGCGGTAACGATGTCGACGAGACATTGCCTTCTACAAAACTTTCGAAAAGGATCCCTGTCTCCGAAGAGGGGTAAACATTGTCGAGAATATATGAAAAATCTCCTTTCAGCTTGGAAACGACACCATACGGGGCCGGGATCGTAACTTCATATTCAAATGCATCCGCAACATTGCAGAGCTCGTCCCATTCGGCACAGTTTTCTGCGGAACATTCAGCTGTCTTGTCCTCAGCGCACTTCTCGTCGAAGCACTCTCTCCAACGTCTGTAGTTTAGCTGTTCTTCGGGTGTTCCGGCACCGTAACAGTCACTTTTGCAATCCGAATCACCTTCGACACATCCGTTGCAGCACGCAATGATCCCTTCACATGTTGACCAGAAATCTTCAGAGGGTTTTGTTCCTGTATCACCGCCATCTGAATCGTTGTCTGGTTCACCGGTGTCCGTTTCATCGCTGTTCGGAGTTTCGTTATCCTGATCAGGAGTTACAGCGTCACCTGTATCGGAATCCTTATCTGCGTCGTTATCGGGTCTGACGCTGTCGGAATCGCCGCTGTCATCATATTGGTCGTAGTCATTGCCTCCGCCGCCGCATCCCGCAAAAAACAAAAGAGCGGCAATCATGACCAACAAGGAAAATCTTTTCATGTTTCCTCCTAAATATCGTAGTAATCTTCGTTCTGGGGATAGTAGTTCTGCTCAAGCACTATTTTTTCTATATCCTCAACTTTGCGTTCGCCTTCAGATTTAATAATTTCACGGACCTGCGCCTGAGTTGACGCAATCACCGGTTTCACGTAGCCGTCCTTGAAATGAACTAAAAACAGCATCTGTTTCAAATCATCGCCGACTTTGCTGATTGACATATCCACCTCCTACAAATGACGGAGAATTATAGTCAAGATATTTTTATCGTCACTTTTTTTGTTTCGGACTGCCTGCGCCGCCATCGTAACGCCATTACAATTCATATCATCGTAACGCCGTCATGTCGTGCCGTCGTCACAACGAAACAAATCCGGCGGCGCAAAAAAAGAATAATTTCAGTGATTTGCGTGCGCAAATCACTGAAATTAAACAAAAAACTTGATTTTTGAAAAAAGATTCGTAGTATGCATCCGCCTTTCGGGGTGTAGCGCAGGCCGGTTAGCGCATCGGTTTTGGGAACCGAGGGTCGGAGGTTCGAATCCTCTCACCCCGACCATTTGGTCATTGGCAGCCGGATGCTTTGAGTGTGCGCCCATGGCTCAGCTGGATAGAGCAACGGACTTCTAATCCGTAGGTCAGAGGTTCGAATCCTCTTGGGCGTACCATTTTTGGTCGTTCTTTTTAATTTGAAGATACGTGGTGGGTGTAGTTCAATGGTAGAGCACCGGATTGTGGATCCGGGCGTTGTGGGTTCGAGCCCCACCTCCCACCCCATTACGCAAATGTGGGCCCTTAGCTCAGCTGGTAGAGCAACTGACTCTTAATCAGTGGGTCGAAGGTTCGAATCCTTTAGGGCCTACCATCTTTTTTCTACTTTGAACATCCCTCACACAGTTTTTAGGACTTTTTAAAAAGGATAAAACTCTATCCTTGCGAAAGTGGCGGAATTGGCAGACGCACCAGACTTAGGATCTGGCGGGAAACCGTGGGGGTTCGAGTCCCCCCCTTCGCACCAAGTCGAATAGCAAGACATGGTTTTAATAAACAAGTTTTAAACGGAGAAAAACATGGATTACAAAATCAATCATCTCAGCACAGTTGAAAAAGAGATCGAAGTCAGCTTTTCCGCGGAAGAGGTTCAGGCTCAGTTCAAACAGGAATACTCGCAGCTTTCGCACTCGGTAAACATCAAAGGTTTCAGACCGGGCAAAGCTCCGCTCAACGTTCTTAAGCAGTTCTACGGCAAGAATGTCAAGGCTGATGTCGAAAGACATTTCATTTCCGAAGGTATGCAGGAAGCGGTCCTCAAGGAAAAACTCAGACTCGCTACAAATCCCGAGATTTTTGATGAGAACGAACTTACCGAAACCGGTGCTTTCACTTTCAAACTCAAAGCTGAAGTTTTCCCGGAAATCGACATCGAACTTAAACCTTTCGAGCACGATTTCACTCCGATAAAATACGACGAAACAATGCTTGAGAACGAACTTGAGGCGATCAAGGCAAAGTTCATAGAGTACAAAGAGAGCGAAGACGCGCTTTCGGCTGAAAAAGACAGACTCGTCATTTCCTTCGTCGGAAAAATCGACGGCAAGGAAGTCGAAAATACAGCCGGAAAAGACGTTACGGTCATTGTCGGCGACGGCAAATTCGTTCCCGATTTCGAAAAGGCTCTCTACGGCCGCAAGAAAGGCGATTCCTTCACCGCTGACGTCAAATTCCCGGAAGACTACAGATCGGCTGAGATCGCAGGAAAAACCGTTCAGTTCACGATCGACGTCACAAAAGTCGAGAAATGCGAGAACGCGCCTGAACTTACCGACGAATTCCTCGCAGGAAAGGAAGGTTATCCGGATACAGTTGCAGAGCTTAAAGAGCAGATCATGAAAAATATCGAGAATTATCTCAACGACATTTCGATGCAGGGCAAAAAAAGCATCGCTATCGAAACATACGTCAACGAGTACGACTTCGAAGTTCCGCCGTCATTCATGCTGAACGAGAAAAACGCAAGGATCGACGACTACAAAAGAGAGTTCAAGGCTGAAGAAGTTCCTGCTGAAGAGCTCGCTAAAATCGAAGACGACGCAAAATTCGCGATCAAGAGATACATCATCCTCAACACTCTCGCAGACAAACTTGACATCACAGTAACCGATAAAGATGTTGACATAGCATTTGCTCAGGAAGCTATGCAGTACGGTCTTCCGGCTGAGTTCGCGAACAAACTCCGCGAATATGCAGGCGAAGAGAGGATCAACGCGAAAAAATACGAAATAAAAGAGCAGAAAGTTCTCGACAAAATGGTAGAGAAGATGGTTTTCACCGAGAAAGAAGCAGAAAAAGAGCCCGAAAAAGCTGAAAAGACCGAGGAAAAGAAAGCCGAAAAGAAACCTGCCGCAAAGAGAACCACGAAAAAAGCTGCCGAAAAGGAAGCTGAATAATCCTAATATATCTTTCCGCGTGAATTTCGACACAGGCGCGGTCGGGAACTACAACAAGGATCACAAATTCAACGTCCGCTGCATCAGAGACATAGACTGGTGATAATAAAACAGGATTTTATCCTTTTACGCCGCCGGCAGTAAGACCGCCGATAAGGCTTTTCTGGAGAATGAAGAAAAGGATCATAACGGGAAGCGAAACTATTATCGCGCCGGCCGCAAAGTGCCCCCACTCTGTCGAATAGCTTCCGACATAGTGCTGAAGCGTGACTGGAAGCGTGAAAGCCCTTTCATCACCGAGGAAAGTCGCAGCAAGAATGAACTCGTTCCATGCCGTCATGAAGCTGAAAAGCGCAGTTACGACTATCGCCGGTTTGGCAAGCGGCATTACGATTTTTATGAAGATCGTCCACTGAGACGCGCCGTCCATGATCGCAGCCTCCTCAAGATCCTTCGGAATAGTGTCGAAATAACCTTTCAGCATCCAGACGCAGAAAGGGATCGCCGTCGTCGAATAAACGAGCACAAGTCCCGCCATGCTGTTGAGAAGTCCGAGCTTGTCGAGCAGGATGTAAAGCGGGATCGCCATGACGACACCCGGAAACATCTGACTTACGAGGAACATTTTCATTCCGAAATTTTTGCCCGGAAATTCAAAGCGCGAGAACGCGTAACCCGCCGTGGTCGCAAGGGTTATGCCGAGCAGCGTAGTCGCCGCAGAAATGACGACGCTGTTAAAAAACTGTCTGCCGAAAAGCCAGCTCCCGTTTGAATCGGTCGTAAAAATGACATCCTTGAAATTGCTCAAAGTGAACTCCGTCGGGATCGGATTAGCCGAAAGCGAAAATCCCTGACCGCTTGAAAGAGCCATTTTGATGACCCAGAGCACAGGATAGATCACGATCGCGCATATCAAAATCAATGAAAGATGCATTAGAATCATCTTGCCGGTACTGACTTCTTTTTTAGCCATGAAACACCTCCGAAACAAACGCGGCATTTTATTCAAAAAACGGAAAATTAACAGATTTTAGGAAAAAAATCGCCGCATATTTGAGACGCAACGAGAGGGAGTCACTATATTTAGCACAAAAACACAAATAAAATTAAATGGTTATACGATTAACCCCGTAAAAGTTTGACTTTCTTAAACTTTTCACTATTATACCGCCGTTTTTCTGGTTCGTTACAGAATCGATTTCTTGAGTTGAATGGGTCGGTAGCTCAGATGGAAGAGCATCTGACTTTTAATCAGGGGGTCGCGGGTCCGAGTCCCGCCCGACCCACCATTCGCTCTCACTTTTTTGGTGACCTTTTCGTCTAGTGGTTAGGACATCGGCCTTTCACGCCGGTAACGGGGGTTCGAGTCCCCCAAAGGTCGCCATTTTTTTTGCCCTGAAACGGCGGTCTTATTTAAAAATTTCGACACTCCAAAATCCTTAAAAATTATTGATTTCTTAATGGAAATAGATAGATTTTTGAGTCTTGAGGAGTTCGTCTATTTATGGCTGAAAATTAGAAATACATTTTGAGGACAGCAAACATGAAAATTAAAGAAGAAACCAAAAAACTCCAAGAAGTGCAAAACGTGA
>CACZFE010000023.1 GCA_902780365.1 uncultured Spirochaetales bacterium | reverse complement strand
CTTCGAAGCTGAGAAGGCTGACGTGTTTTTCGCCGTTGAAAATGAATTCACGGTAAACTTCGTCCGCGAAGATGAAAAGGTCTTTTTTGATCGCGAGCTGGACGATCTTCGAAAGTTCTTCTCTCGAGTAGACTTTTCCTGTCGGGTTGTTCGGGTTGCAGATCATAACAGCTTTGGTGTTCGGAGTTACGAGCTTTTCGATCTCTTCAACTGCCGGAATTTCCCAGTCGTTGTCGATTTTTGTCGTTATCGGAACGATCTTTACGCCGGTTGCGGTCGCAAAACCGTTGTAGTTCGTGTAGAAAGGTTCCGGAATGAGCACTTCGTCGCCCGCGTCAAGGCATACAGTGTAAGCCATGATGATAGCTTCGCTTCCGCCCGTCGTTACCATGATGTTCTCTCTGGTAAGCGGAATGTCGTATCTTGCGTAGTATTTTACAAGCGCGTCCTGATACTCGGGAATGCCCTGGCTCGGACCGTAAGCGATAACTTTTGTCTTGATTTCATTAAGAACTTTCAGCATCTCTTCAGGTGTTTCGACATCGGGCTGACCGATATTGAAGTGATAGACCGTTTTGCCTTTTGCCTTCGCGTCGTTCGCGTAGGGAGCAAGTTTTCTGATCGGTGAAAGGGGCATCGACTGGCCTCTGACGGAAATGTGTCTCATTTTTTCCTCCATAAAAGTTAAAAAAACAGCATCTGCGCCCTTGTAGCACTTAAAACGGCAAAAGCAAGAATATTCAGACAGGGATAAAGTGTTTGCAAAAAAATGGACGAAAAATAATTGTTGACTAAAATTCAATGTTTTTTTTCGAAGGTGAAAAATGGATACATTCAAACAGAACAAAAATTCGGTCAAAAATCCGATAACAAAAAAACAGGCAGCCGACAGCGGAATGGCGCTTGTTCTCATTGCCCTAATCTGTCTTGCCGCGCTCAAAAACAATTATTTTCTCTGGACTGCGATGGCGATTCTTGTTCTTGATATGATTTGCCCAGTGATTTTCAAGCCTTTTGCATTCGTTTGGTTCGGGCTTGCGCGGATTTTGGGAACTTTTATGTCGAAAATAATGCTCGCGTTAGTCTTTTTTCTCGTTGTTTTTCCGATGGGAATGATCCGCAGGATTCTGGGCAAGGATTCGCTCCGTCTGCATCAGTTCAGAAAAGACAAGACCTCTGTTTTCGCGGAAAGAAACCACGAATACACCGCGGCTGACCTCGATAAACCTTACTAAAGGAGATAAAAATGGAACTTCTGAAAGATTTGTGGGGATACCTCAAAGACCGTAAAAAATTCTGGCTTCTTCCTTTGATCTGCGTGCTTCTGCTCATAGGACTTCTTATTGTTCTCTCGAGTTCGAGCGCGATCGCACCGTTTATTTACACGATTTTTTAGTTTGGTTACAGCATGAAAAAAGAAATAATTTTAGGAATTTCAGCATATTACCATGACAGTGCGGCGGCTCTTCTAATTGACGGCGACATCTTTGCCGCTGCTCACGAAGAGCGTTTCACCCGAAAAAAACAGGATCCATCCTTTCCGATAAACGCATGCAGATTTGTTCTTGATCAGGCCGGAATAACGCTTGACGACGTAACTGCGGTCGCGTTTTACGACAAACCTTACATCAAGTTTGAAAGACTGCTTGAAACATATCACGCTTTCGCTCCGAAAGGGCTCAAAAGCTTCAATTCGGCGATTCCTGTGTGGATCAAGGAGAAACTTTTTATGAAGGATATGCTGCGTGAGGAGCTTGCGAAACTGGGCGGCAGGATCCCGAAACTATACTTTCCCGAGCATCACTTGTCTCATGCGGCGAGCGCTTTCTATCCGTCACCTTTCGAAGACGCGGCGATAGTCACGCTTGACGGAGTAGGCGAGTGGGGAACTTTGACGATCTGTCATGGAAAAGGTAATAAAATCAAAGTGTTGAAAGAACTCGATTTTCCTCATTCGATCGGCCTTTTCTACACCGCTTTCACCTATTACTGCGGTTTCAAAGTAAACAGCGGCGAATACAAGCTCATGGGACTTGCCCCTTACGGCAACAAGCACGCTGAGGAAACCAAAGAAATCAAGCGCAAGATCCTCGAAAACATGATTGATCTGCGTGAAGACGGCTCGTTTTTGCTCAACATGGACTATTTCGACTACGCTACGGGCCTCAGCATGACGAACGATGCAAAGTGGGAGAAACTTTTCGGTTTTCCTCGCAGAAAGTCCGAAAGCGAGCTCAATCAGCACTACATGAATATGGCTTTTGCGATTCAGGAAATCACTGAGGAAATGGTCCTCAAACTCGCCGAAACGGCAAAAGAACTCACGAAGTCGGAAAATATCGTCCTTGCAGGCGGTGTCGCCCTCAACTGTGTCGCTAACGGCAAACTTCTCCGCACGAAGATGTTCAAAGGACTCTGGGTCCAGCCGGCTTCGGGCGATGCAGGCGGATCTCTGGGAGCTGCTTTGGCCGTTCACTACATTTCGTTCGGCCATGAAAGAACAAATATCGAAAAACGCGATTCAATGAAAGGCGCTTATTTAGGTCCCGAATTCAGCGACAGAGATATCGAAAACGTTGCCCGCAGATATGATGCAAAATATAAAAAGTTAAATGATTTCAGTGAGTTATGTGAAAAAACGGCTGAACTTCTGAACAACGACACCGTTATCGGCTGGTTCCAGGGAAGAATGGAATTCGGTCCGCGTGCTTTGGGAAACCGCTCGATCTTAGGCGACCCGAGATGCCCCGAAATGCAGAAAAAACTCAACCTCAAGATCAAATACCGCGAAGGTTTCAGGCCTTTTGCACCCTCGGTTCTTGAAGAAGACATCTCGACATTTTTCGATATCGACACGATTTCGCCCTATATGCTTCTTGTTGCGCCCGTTCTTGAGTCGCGACGGACGAAACTCCCGGAAAAATACGAAGAACTGCCGCTTTACGAAAGGCTTTACTTCCTCCGCAGCGATGTTCCCTCGATCACACATATCGATTTTTCGGCGCGAATCCAGAGTGTAAGTCGCGAAACCAATCCGAAATACTGGCAGCTCATCAACACTTTCAAGCAGAAAACGGGTTACGGGATCGTCGTCAATACAAGTTTTAACGTCCGCGGAGAGCCGATCGTATGCTCGCCGGATGACGCATACCGCTGCTTCATGCGCACTGAAATGGATTATCTCGTAATGGGAAACTATCTTTTCGACAAGAAAGAGCAGCCGAACTGGGATAAATCTGACAACTGGAAAGAAGAGTTCAAACTCGACTGATTATTTTCCCTCAAACATCATTCTTCTGAAATTCGGGTCAGGAAGTACAAGAGAAATGGTTATAGAAGCTTTGTTTTCACCGATTGCATCGGCCATATCTTTGTAAAATTCACGGCTTATATCCAAAACTTTTTCCATGTATTCAGTATCGGTCATTTCATTGCGGTACCACTGAAGAAGAGTCTCCTTGCTTTTTTCGAGAGTGTTTTTGTATTCTGTAACGCAAACCTCTGTTTCTTCAGGCTTGAACCCGAAACTTGCAAGCCTTTTTGACAGTTCGATATCCACGAAAAATTTAACGTTTTCAAGTGCCAGATCCCAAACCTGGTCTTCACGTTCTTTGTTGTCAGGCTTGTTTTCTGCTTTAAGCCTCTGGATTTCCTCTTTCATTGCGTTGAATTTCTGCTGCTGCAAGAGCGCAAAATCTTTTGACTGTGCATTTTTCTGACTGTTTTCAGCCGTTAGCAGCCGTTTCCGCATAAGTTCAAGATCTATTTTCAAGGATTCGTTTTCTTTGGCATAGGTCTCTGAAACGCTTTTCAGCCTTTCAAGTTCCTTGTTGTCCTGATAGATAATAAAACCGAAAGCAGCGATAATAACAATGTCCGATATCAAAAGCATCAACATTTTTTTATTCATGATCACAAACTCCTTTTTTAAGAAAATTTTCCTGCCACAACTTTATGCTTTTTTCAGTAAATCCTAATTTTTTCAATGATTTTTCCGCTTCTTCGCTGTCCTTTGACGAACGGAGAAGGTTGATCAGCGCAAGGTTCCCGGAAGTTTCCTGAGTATTTTCCGCCATGTCGAAGAAAAGTTCTCTCGAATCCGGAATATCCTCAAAATAGGGGAAACAGAAGGAATTTAAAAATGTGCTGAAAGAGTTGCTTTTGTCTTTGTTGTCAAAGTTTTTCACGGTGAGCGAAGATGAAGCCGATTTCGTGAAACCCTGTTTGACGGCATTTTTCAGATTTTTGTCAGAAAGAACGGTTATTCCGGTTTTTTCGTTCTTTTCGTTCACTTTGACCGATACGAAATAAATCCCCTTTTCGTAAGTTCCCTTCAGAACCGCATAGCCTCTGTCTGACGATAGCGATATTTTCCCGCGTTTCATCCCGTTGACCGAAATCTCGCCGCTTTTTATGCCGTGAAAAAGGATCGCCGCATCTGTGTGACCGGTGATTTCGATATAAAGGTAAAGATAGGAAGCTTTTCCGGAAAGTCCTTGAATTTCCTTAAATTTCGGTGTGTTTACGAATTTCCGGCTTTTGACATACGGCAGATTGTAAAGTGTCGCGAAAACTTCCTTGAAGCTGTCGTTTTTGTTGGCTTTCAGCCATTCGTTGTATTTCGACGGCTGAAGATAGAAGACCTTGTAGTATTCCTCCAGCGAACTTTCTGCATTTACTGAAAAACATAAAAAAAATAAGGGGAGCAGAGCCCCCCTTTTCAAAAATGAAATCATGTCTTTTATTTGAGTTCTTCGAGAAGCATCATTGACTTGAGATAAATTTCATCGGTCGGAAGCAGGTTCTTCATAAGCATTTCAAGTGTTCTTGTTGCTTTCGATTTGTTGGTTTCCTTCATACCGAAAGCTTCCCAGTAAAGAGCCTGTGCTTTTGTCGAAATAGCTTTGAGACCTTCTTTCGCCGATTTGCTGTTTCCGTCAAGGTAAAGCGCTTCGTTGAAATCCTTTCTTGCACCTGCAAAATCGTTCTTTTCAAGTTTTGCAAGACCTGACTTCGAATAGGAATCAGCCATTGAAGATTCGATCTGCTGCGTAACTTTTGTAAGCTGTACTTCGCGGACACCTTCTTCCTTGTATTCCTGTTTGAATTTTTGTTTTACCTGCTGAAGTTCCGCTTTGTTGATCTTGTCAATGCTTTCCTGATATTTCTTTGAAACCTGTTCTTTCTTAGCCTTTGCTTCCGCTTTGTCTTTTTCGGAGCTTTCCGGCTTCTTTGTGTTCAGATCATCAATGTTGGCACGGACTTTTTCAATCTGGAGTTTGTAGTTCTGGGATGCTTTTTCCCAATTCTGTTTTTCCTTGTCGAGAATAGCCTGTCTCTTTTCTTTTCTCTTTTCCTTTTCAGCAAGGAGTTTGTCTCTCTTAGCCATCATCTGCTGTTTGAGTTTCTCTCTGTCTTCCTTCTCTTTGATTTCCATGTTGTCATATTTGTCGGTGATGGCGGTTTTTCCTTTCTCGTACTGTTCTTCTTTTGCAGCTTCCTGTTTCTGCCAAGCAGCTTCCTGTTTTTTGCTTTCAGCATGGTGTTTTGCCTGCATGCCCTCAAGTTTTATCGCCCATGCGTTGTTTGCATTGTCGATTTCCCTTGCAAGAGCGTCAATCTGCTTGTCGTTGTTAGCCATGCTTGCTCTGTCGGCAGCTGTCTTTCTTTCAAATGCAGCGGCGCGGGCAGCTCTTTCTTTGTTCCAGGTTTCCTGCTGTTTTTCTCTCTCTTTCTTTCTTGCTTCTATTTTTGCGTCTCTTTCTTTCTGAGCCTGAGCGATCTGCTGGTCAATTCCGGCTTTTGTTCTGTTTTTGTCAGCCATGAATGCCTGATGCTGTTTTCTTGCAGCTGCTTCTTCGGCCTTTTTCTTCTTCTCGAAATCAGCGTTTTCTTTCTGAAGTCTCATGCTCTCATTCACAAGTTTCGCATCAAGGTCTGCAAAGATCTTTTCGTATTTCTTGTCGATTTTTGTGGTTTCCTTCTGAATGTAAGCGTCGTGCGACTTTTCGTGCTGTGCAAGTTCTTTGGAAACTTTTGCGTACTCAGCTTTTATTGCGCCGAGTTCTTTGTTTCTCTGTGCGGAAAGTTTTGCGAGTTCGGTAGCCAGAGCCTTCTTGAAACCGCTTTCGGCGATTGCCTTTTTCTTCATGTTCGCATTTGTATCAGCTTTGAGCGCTCCGATTTTCTGCTTCTTTTCCTGCTGAAGTTTCGCGATGTCGCCTTTCAGTTTGATTCTGATATCGTTGTATTTTTTAGCGATAGCAGCCTGCTCGGCCTTAACTTTCTCGTCAATGCCTTTCGAACCCTCTATTGCCGCAGCCTTCTTTGCATTGAGGTCGTCAATGGTCTTTTTGTGGCCTGCTGCGACGACAGAAAGTTTGTTGGCTTTTTCTTTGTTGAGGTTCTTCTTCTCTGCGCTGAGTTTCGCGATTTCTTTTTCGTAAGGAGCTCTTACTTCTTTAAGTTTTGCCGGGTCGGGAGTATTTGATTTCTTTTCCCAGTTTTTCATCTCTGCTGCGTTTGCCTGAAGCTCTTTCTGTTTTGCCGCGATGCTGTTTCTTGCGGAAGCTTTTTCCTTGTCGCCCTGAGCTTTGTATTTAGCGTTCAGATTTGCTTTTTCAGCCTGGATTTTCTTGATTTCGTTGGCTTTTTCAACGTTTACCGCGTTCTTTTTCGTTTTTACGCTTGCAGCGGCATTCTTCTCTTTTGCAGCGCCGTCAGCTTTGATCTTTTTGGAAATGCCGGCTCTCTGCGCCATCTGTTTTTTGTGAGCAGATTCAGCTGCGGCAACCTTTTTCTGGTGAGCCTTGAGAGCGTTCGATTTTTCCTGCTCGATAGCTGCGATATCTTTCTTTATCGAAATAAGTTCGAGGTTCTTTTCTTTTTCGATTTTTGCAAGTTCGTTCTTGTTGCTTGCGATCTTTCTTTCATATTTCGATTTTTCAAGATTGATTTTTCTTGCTGCGCTCTCTTCCTCGAATTTGATTTTTCTTTCTACGGAAGCCTTGTCGTTATCGATCTTTCTGATTGCAGCAGCGTGCTCTCTGTCAAGTTTAGCGATTTCAGCCTTGTTGTCTTTTGCCGCGTCTTTTTTGTCGGCATAATTCTGCATCTCGCTGTCTCTTGCCGAAGATATCGAGTCAAGAAGTTCCTGAAGTTTGTTTGTCGTCTCGATCTTTTTGTTTTCGAGCTCTGCGATCGACTGGTTCATCTCGTCATTTATCGGATCAAGACTGTACGGAGCCGATTTCTGCTCGTATTTTTTGTCGATCGAGGCGATCTGTTCGTCGTATTTCGCAGTTTTTGCATCGTAGGAAGCGGCGATTTTTCCCTCTTCCTCGGACAGTTTGCTCATTTCTTTTGAGTGTGCATCGGTGATTTTTGCATCTTCCGCTGCAGCCTTGTCAAGTTGAGCTGCGGTGTCCGCCTTTATCTTCTCGATTTCTTTGCTGACATCCTCGTCGACCTTGTTAGCCTTCTGTGCGTAAGCGTCTTCGACTGCGGCAAGTTTGACATCGAGCTTGTTGAGTTCTTCGGCTTTCTGCTGCTCGAGTTTGCCGTCGATTTCAGCCATTTTGCCTTTTTCTTCGTCGATCTGGCTTCTCAGGGTGTTGTCTTTAGCGGCAAGTTTGTCGATTTCTTTTGCAACATAGTCGCCCCAGTTGCTTTTGAAGTTTTCGACTGCTTCCGCCATCTGGTTTTTCTGAACCATTATCTTTTCGTCGATGTTTGCCTGTTTTGTAGCGTAATCGTCGTCAAGTTTACCTTTGAAATCAGCGAATTTTCCGTTTTCCGTTTCGATCTGGTCATCAATGTTGCCCGCTTCAGAAAGAAGTTTTTCATTCTCGGCACGGAGAGCGTTTTCTTTGTTCGCCTTCTCATTCTCTTCATCATCGACCGTTTTTGCGACTACATCCTGAAGTTTTGCGATTTTGTCTTCATATTCCTGCTCGGTTTTTGCGATAGCCTCTTCGTTTGCAGCGATCTTCTGCTCTGCGGCAACGATCGTTTTTTCGTTTTCAGCGATCATAGCCTCTTCTTTCTTCGCCTTCATCGTTTCGGTTTCTTCGGTATGTTTCGCGATTTTGTCTTCAAGTTTTGTCTTCTGTGCGGCAAGCTGGTTGAGTTTTGTCTCGTAGTCTTTTTCGAGTTTAGCCTGAGCCGTATCTTTTTCCTTTGCGTAGTCAGCTTCGGCTTTTGCGCGGTCTTTCTCGACGCTTTCCTGGATCTGTCCGAGAGTCGTCGCGCTCTTCATCATGAACTCTTCGATTTCCTGCTGATACTTCTGGAGTTCTTTTTCTTTAGCCGATTCCTGGTCGTCGTATTTCGCAAGGTTCTGGTTGAGACTGTCGAACTTTTTCTGATATTCCTTTTCGACCTGGACATTGTATTTTCTGTCTTCGTCCTCGTTTTTCATTCTGACAGCTTCGTTTGCCGCCATGATCTTGCGTTCTTCTGCTTCGAAATCGTCTGCCATTTTTTGTATTTTGGCATCGGTTTCTCTGTTTTTGGCTTCGAGCGCCTGTTTTCTTTTTTCAAGCTCAGCGACTCTTTTCGTAACTTTTTCGCCTTCTGTTGTCTCGAGCTTTTTCTGCTTTTCGTAGTAAGCTTCCTTTTCCTGCTGGTGTTTTTTCTTCCAATCGCTGTAAGCTTTGTCGTTGTTTTTGAAATCGTTGTCTTTGGCTTCTTCGCGTTTCTTGTTGGAAACTTTGATTACGCCTTTTTCACGCTGCTCGATCTGTGTGATCTGGCTTTCGAGGTTCACGATTTCCTGTTCGATGTCGGAGTCGTCCTTTTCCCACTGGTATTTCATGTCGCGGATTTTGTTTTTAAGGGCGGTTTCCGCATCCTTCTGCTGTTTTACGAGCTCTTTTTCCTTGGCTTTAAGGTCGTTAATGGCTTTTTCGCGGGCCTTTATGTTGTTGTTTACCCAGTCATCGATATCGGAAAGCTGTTTTTCACGCCATTTCCTGAGCTCTTCAATCTTTGATTTGAAGGTCCTGTGAATCTGTTCTACAGCCTGTGCATCCTGAGGATTGGGCTCGGCATATCTTTTACGGTTGTTTTTGTCCTTTTTGTAGACCATGGCTTTATAGCCCTGTTCGCGAAGCTCGGTATCTGACTTTCTGAGTGCTTCAAGAGTTCTCAGCGCGCCTTTGTAGTCGCCGTCATCAAGTGAATCTGTTGCTTTCGGAAGACCTTTCTGGATTTTCTGAACCGCTTCGAGAAGCTGTTTTGCAATCTCGTTCTGCTGGCATTTGCAGTTGAGTTCGTTTGCAGCTCTGTCGAAAGTTTCAGCAGCACCGTCAAGATCGCCTTTGTCATAAGCCGCGAAACCTTTTTTGATTTCTTCCTTTACTTCGGAGTATGAAGCTGTTCTGTTTGCAGCTACAGCTGTTTTTTTCGGAGCTTCCTCTTCTTCCGGAGAAGCTGCTGCAATCAGCGATTTGAGCGCGTTGAGCATATCGGAAGCTATATCTTCGCTGTCGGTGTCTGCTCCTGAAGTTACAGTTTTGGAACCTTTGCGTTTACCGGTCGCATCGAACATTGCGATAACGACTTTAACGTCGGACGAGCCTTTTTTGATTTTCGGAACAATGGCATAATCTGCTGATTCGCCTTTTGTGACGACTTGAGCCACGCACTTCGGATCACCGTTGCATCTGTCGGTTTTTGCCGCTTTTGCTGCTGTGACCTTTGCGTTTTTGATGCTTGAGAGCAGCAATGACAAATTGTCGTCAATTTCTTTTGCAAGTTTTTTCTCCTGTGCGGTTTTTGCTATCGTCGGAGCTACGGAAACAGAACTTTCCGCAAATACTTGACAAGAGATGAAAACGATAATCAGGAAACTTAAAGCATTAACAATCTTTTTCACTTGACTCTCCCTATGGTTTCAACTGTAAAATCTCCAAAAATCATTGCAAGATACAATATAAAGATTTTTCAGTCAAATTTTTTGGGGCTTTTATCGTAACGTTGTATCTTTATTTCATCATCTCGTCGAGCTCTGAAATCCTGTTTTTGAAGTCCTCGCGCTCGGATTCGGGGAGTTTTTCGATTATTGTCTTGTGATACTTCATCGGATCGACAACTTTGCCTTTGTTGCCGACGTTGATCTGGTAGTGCAGATGCGGTGCTGTGGATTTTCCGGTGTTTCCTGAAGCTGCGATCTGCTGTCCGACAGTTACTTTCTGGCCCGGTTCGACGTTGACTTCGCTGAGATGGAGGTATTTGAAAACATACGGGCTTCCTTTAGCCTCAATTTCGATGCAGTATCCGTTGTAGCGCGTTTTCCAGTTCGTTCTTGATACAATGCCGTCAACTGTGGCATAAACCGGTGTTCCGACATTTGCTTTGAAGTCAATTCCTTCGTGTTTCGGAGCTCTGTCTCCGATCGTGCTTGTGATTTGAATGTAATTTTTAATAGGCGCAAACGGAGATATGATTTTTTCAAGCATTATTCCGTCTGAATAATAATATTTAGCAATCGAATTTTTGGCTGCATATTTGTAAATATTTATTTCTTTATTGAATTTATGAGAAAAATATTTGACGGCGATTATTTCAAGAACATCGGGGAGGTCATTTCTTGTCCGCTTTTCTTCATCAGGAACGATTCTGAATACAAAATTGATTTTGTCCCCCTTTCTGACATCGTTGCGGAGAACGATATCCCAGATGAGAAGCCTTCCGACATGGGCGCTGATTACATCTGCCAGGTTCGGTATTCCTAGAACTTTTGCGATTCTTTTCAGGTCGCCGTTCGAATTGAAAGCGTTGTAGAAGTTGTCTTCAATTACAGCCGATGCGGCGATAAGCTCACCCGGGTCGGTGCTTATGTTAAGCTCTTTTTCAGGCTTTTCAGGTTCGGCTGCTTCGGCAGTCTGCGAATTTTCCTGTGCCGCCGCCTCCTGAGTCCCGTCCTGCGCTGTGTTTTCGGCCGGTTGGGCTGCCGCGGCTGTTTCCGCTGTTTTTTCCTCTGTCCCGCCGTTGTTCATTGTGTAGATAATCAGCCCGATGAAAATAAGGTTCATGCAGAATGAAAGCCAAAAAAGTGTCTTCCATTTTTTTACCTGCGGATTTGTAAAAAGATATGTCATTTCTCCCTCCTGAAAAGTGCCGAATAGAACACTGAACCGGTCGATGAAACCGCCAGCGGCCTGATTGTTCCGAACTCGTAAGCTATGCTGTTCAAAATATGCTCGTTCTGCTTCTCGTAGAAAAAGAGCGCGAAATCGGCTTCATGCAGAGAATTTGTCGCTTTTATGTCGCGTCTTATCAGCCCTGCATCCTGCATGAATCTGAAAGAGTTCGGATTAAGCCCTTCGTAACTGCTCATAATGTAAAGCTTTGCGTTTTCCGGAGCCTCGCCGTTCAGCGTTTCCGTCAAGTCAACTATGTCGTAACCCCAGAAATTTCTTTGCATTCTCGCTTCCGCAGCTCCCTGCGCCCCGCCAATCAGTTCGTTATAGAACGCAGCACCTCTTTTTGCAAATTTTATGTTCGGCTGGATCAGCGAGACCAGAGCGAGGAAGAAAACTGCAAAGACGATGATGTTTTGTTTGCAACTTGTTGTTTTTATTGTTTTTCTTAGTGACTCTTCAACCACGAAAACTCCGGCCGTCAGCATAAGCGGATAACCGGTAAACCAGTGTTTTATTCCGCCGAATATGGGAACGCTCGGCCACGCGATGAGAAAAATCGGAAAGAGCGAGCCTGTGATCATCGCGAAAGCCGCCTCTTTTCCGGTCGGATCAGAACTTCTGAAAAAATCGCGGCAGAAATAAAATATTCCGGCAAAAAAGCAGACGAGCTGCGGCGACGGTGTTGTAAAAAACGTCATTACCCACGGGAAACTGAAAGGGAAGGGACCGTTTTTAAGCGGCGTTCCGAAATAGTAGTTCAGATAGTTGACATGTCTGCCGTGAAATTCGGCGTATGCAAGAAGTCTGTCGATTGTGTTGAACCACATTCTCGGCCAGATCAGGAAGTAGAGCGGAAGAGAAATTATAACCATAAACCAGAAAACTTTCGGAATCGCCCTGAAAAATCCTGTAAAACTGCCTCTGCCGGCCTCTTTGCGGTATGAAAACGCATAGAAAAAAAGCCATGAAACAAAGAGAACTATCGGAATGAAGAGGACATTGTGCTTCGTTGCCATTGCAAATGCGAAAAAAACGGCCGTAAAAATATGAACTGAAATTTTTTTCGTTTTGATGCAGATTACGTAGAGAATGAAGGTAGAGCTCCAGAAAAAAAGTATCGGCATGTCGAAGCAGGCGAGATGCGAATGAAAGAAGATGTGCGGCATAGTGAAAAAGAGGAGCGGAGCCGTCACGGCCGTGATCCTGCTGAAGAAAAAAAGTCCGAAAAAGTAAATCATAAGCGCGGTGAGTGCCGCAAAAAACGCTGCGACAAGGCGTGCGGATACCGGTGCAGACAAAAGCCCGAGTTTCTTTGTGAAAATGAGCTGTGAAAGGCCGAAAAGCTCTTTCATGAAGGGCGGATGTTCCGAATTGTAGTTGAAATATTTATCAATCTCCTTTTTTGAGAAAATCTTCGCGGAATCGCCGTTTGAAATGTTTGTCACGATTGATTCATACCAGTCCGCCATGTGGTTTGCTGCCCTCATGTAGAAGCCTTCGTCGCGGACGAAACCGATTGCATCCGAAGTCAGAAAAATCATCAGAAAAATGAAAACTGCGGTCAATGCGGCGAGCAGAAAATCTATTTTTTCGAAGCGGTTTCTAAAGTTCATCGGTAATGTACCCGTTAAAGACAAAATGACGCTGCCTGTCGTCGGAAGTTGTCAGCTTTATTGTTATTTCTTTAGTGTTTTCAGGTATTTTTGCGGTTTTTTCTGTAACTCTGAAAGTAAAAGGATTCGCATATTTCAGAAGCGTTTCGCCGTCCGCCAGGATTTCGACGTTGACCGGGGCGCGGTTTTTCGAATGGTATGCCGATTCGGCGAAAACGGAATTGAAGTGCAGAGTCCTGCTGTTTTCCGGAAGTTCAAATGTGATCTCGAGGGTCTTGCCCGAAAGCGGATGCGCCCACACGGCCTGTCTCGATTCCCCGTTGAACGAAGCCGTCGTCAGGCCGACATAGTTCCAGTTTTCATCGGAACACTGCCATTTTTTTTCTGAAACTTTGCGGCATTCCTCGCTTTTTCCGCTGTCCGAAAAGGCAACACGCTTTGCCTTGCCGATATCGCGTGAAAAAACCAGTGTTTTTCTGACAGTCTTGAAAATCGTGTCGGCCATTATAACCTGACCGCTGCCTGCCTTGAAAGTATCCAAAACCTTTAAATTCAGTTTCTTTACATAAAATTCGTGTGATTTTTCCGATTTCAAGAGCAGAAAAATGCGTTCGCCGCCGTTCTGCGTTCTTGAGGTCTAAAAATATCGGCAGAACTCCGCTGTCGAGATACTTCAGAAAGTCCAGATCCCAGTCGTTTTCCGTGAATACAAGATCTCCACGTTTGAAGTTTTTGTTCAATACTTCAGCAAAGTCATGTTCTGTTTCTGAATCAATGGAGTCCTTGTCGCAAAGTCCGCTCCACCAGAAAACAAAAGTCGAAAAAATCGAAAGTATAAATAGAAATGAAAAGATCTTTCCGATAGTTGAAATAATTTTTTCCGGTTTCGCGCAGTGAGACAAATTATTCCCCTCTTCCTGCGTTGAATGCCGCGTAGTTAGCCGCCTTTGCAGCGTCTGTAGGCGAAAGTTTCATTAGCGCCCTGAGCCAGATTTCCTTCGGGATCGATGAGAAAGGTTTTATTGACGAGAGAAGTCCGAGCATTGCGATGTTTGCGGTTTTTCCCGATTTGTCGCCGATTTTCGCGACAGTTTCAATAACATCCGTTTCGATGACTTTGTAGCCTGAAAGAGCCTTTCTGATGTCTTCGATTTTCGGATAATCTTCTTTTTTCATGTTTGCCGGAAGCGACTCGAATCTGTTGAGAATTATCGTTCCTTCCGGTTTCAGAAGGTCGAGGAAGCCGTTGCAGAAAACTTCGGAAGTCTCCATTACTACAAGGACATCCGCGCTTTTGGGCGAAAGGATCGGGCTGTAGACCTTGCCGCATGCGAAAGTCGAAATTACGCTGCCGCCGAGCTGTGCCATTCCGTGGGTGTCGCCTTTGACGATACCTGTTTCGCCGTATGGCGTGTGAAGCGCGATTTCGCTCAGCACTTTGCCGAAGAAAAGGTTGCCCTGACCGCCGATTCCGCGGATCGCGATTCGGATCGACTCGGGGAGAAGCTCTTTTGCGACGGTTACTTCGGGAATTTCAGCAGGAACAGCAGAGATAGCTTCGGCACGCGCCTTCTTTTCGGTCATTTCTATCGGAACTATCGCACCGAACGGGCATCTCTGCATACAGATCTGCTTGTTTCCGCCGCAGTCGATGCACATATTCGTGAATTCGGGACCTTTTTCCTTGTCGAATTTTATGCCTGGGCAGACATTGCATCTTCCGCATTTTCTGCATTTTTCGGCATCGATTTTTATAGTTCTTTTCTTTTTCGATTTGTCCATGATCTGCTGGCACGGCCCTTCGATCACAAGATTGGTGAATTTACCTGCTTCGGCATCGTCGAGAGCCTTTTCGAGAGCTTTTTCAATACCTGCCAGATCGTATGCGTTGACAGCGACGACGTCGCACTTTTCAGCCGCGATCGCCTCTTTGAGCCTGAATTTGTTGGGAACTCCTGCGAGGTTTGCGTAGCTTGTCGGCGCAGGCTGGCCGCCTGTCATGGCCGTTACGCTGTTGTCAAGGACGACTTTGACACCGGGAACGTTTCTGAAAACGCCGTTTCGTGTCGCGTCAAGACCGCTGTGGCATTCGCACGAGTCGCCGATTACGCTGACGACTTTGGATGCCATTTCAGGTCTGCTAAGGCAGAAACCCTGTCTCATCGCGTCGCTTCCGCCCATGCAGAGGACTGTGTCGATCCCTTTGTTGATGAAAAGGAGGGTCGAGCAGCCGATTTCGCCGAAACCTGCGAAAAGTTTTCCTTTCTTTCTGAGATTTTCAGCCGAAAGGGCATATCCGCGGAACGGACATCCGGGGCAGATCGAAGGCGGTCTTACGAGCGGTTTGATCGCCGGAACAGTTGATTCGTTGCGTGCTTTGATTTCAATAAAATCTTTAAGAAAATCAATAACATCCTGCGGAGTCCAGTCGGTGAGGACCGAATATTCGGGTTTCCCTGTGACCGCGATCCCGGCAGCTTCGATTTTTTCCTGCAGGAATCTGTCTCCGTCTTCGAAAACGAAGAGCTTTCCTTTGATTTTTGACGCGAACTCGCGGATCCTCTTTACCGGAACCGGGTTTGCGATCGACATCGAAAGTATCGACGGATTGAGGCCGGCATTGAGAAGAGCCTCTTTGACGATGATCTCGCTTTCACCGACAACGACGATCCCGAAGTCATCGCTTCCTTTTGTTTCGGTTATGAAATCCTTGTTGTTTTCGACAAATTCAAGAATCTGCGGGATCCTGTGAGTTGTTGCCTCGTTGTAGTTTTTTCTTGCGATTCCTGGCATGAGCATCCACTTCGAAAGGTCTGACGGGACAGGAAGCGGCTCGATTTTACGCGGCTCTCTCGTTACGACAAGTCCTTCGCTGTGTGCCAGAATGCCGCTTGCAAGAATGCAGACCTGGGTTTTGAACATACGCGAAAGATCAGCCGCGATGAAAGCCATGTCGTAAAGTTCCTGATGTGTCCTCGGCTCGAGAACCGGAATTCTCGCCGCGCTCAGGAAATATCTTGCGTCGATGACGTGCTGCGTGCTTGAGGGAACATAGTCGGTCGCCGCGTAAACTACGAAAGCACCCATCTGGCCTGTGTAAAAAGCTGAAGTCGTGATCGTGTCTGCAGCCTGGAAGAGGCCGGGTATCTTCATCGTGACGACGCTGTCCATACCTGCAACTGCGTGACCTATCGTGACAGCCGTAGCGTTTGCCTCGTTGACGCTCCAGCCGACAGTCATTCTGTCCTGGACATATTTCAGGTTTTTATCGATAACTTCGGTGCTGGGAGTTCCCGGATAACCGTCAGCCGCATGATAACCTGCATGGACGACACCGAGAGCGAAAGCGCTGTTTCCTTGGACAATAAGCCTTGAACCGGCAGGCGTTTCGACAAGTTTCAAAAAATCAGCCATCAAAATCTCCTTTATTTACAAGACAATAATAAACAAAAAGCCGCTGATTATAGCTAAAATATCAAAAGTGGCAAATGTAGCCGGGTTTTATTTCAGGAAAAATAAAGGATTAAACCAAAGATTTGAGTTCTTCAGTTCTGTCGGTTTTTTCCCAGCTGAAGCAGTCTCTGCCGAAGTGACCGTATGAAGCTGTTTTTTTGTATACGGGCTTAAGCAGGTCAAGCTGTTCGATAATTGCAGCAGGGCGCATGTCGAAACATTTTTTTACAGCCTGTTCGATGTCGTATTCTTTGGCCGCAGCCGTTCCGAAAGTGTTGACATAGACCGATACCGGTTGTGCGACTCCGATAGCGTATGCAAGCTGGACCTCACATCTTTTCGCCAGTTTCGCAGCGACTACGTTTTTCGCGATGTAGCGTGCCATATACGATGCAGATCTGTCGACTTTTGACGGATCTTTGCCGGAGAACGCGCCACCGCCGTGACGACCCATTCCGCCGTAAGTGTCCACGATGATTTTTCTTCCGGTGAGACCTGTATCTGCGACAGGACCTCCGATTACGAATTTGCCGGTCGGATTTACGAAAATCTCAGTCTTGTCGTGCAGAAGATTAGCCGGGATGACCGGTTTTATGACTGTGTCGATGATTGTCTGCCTGATTTTTTCGTAGTCGGCCTCTTCTTTATGCTGTGTGCTTACGACGATTTTGTCGACAGCTACAGGAATGTCGTTTTCATAGCGGACTGAAACCTGAGTTTTGCCGTCGGGAAGGACGAAAGGAGCAACGCCGGTTTTTCTGATTTCGGCAAGCTTGAATGCAAGCTGGTGCGCAAGGTTTATAGGAGTCGGCATGAAATCGTCATTTTCGTCGGTCGCATAGCCGAACATAAGTCCCTGGTCACCTGCTCCCTGCTCTTTGAAAAGCCCTTCGCCAGCATTGACACCCTGAGCGATGTCGGGAGACTGCTTGTCTATTGTTGAAAGAACACCGCAGGTATGGCCGTCGAAACCGCATATTCTGGTGTCGTTATAACCGATTTCCATAATCGTGTTGCGTACTATTTCAGGAATATCAACGTAAGTGTCTGTCGTGATTTCGCCGCCTACAACGACGAGTCCGGTCGTGACAAAAGTTTCGCATGCGACTCTTGCAAGTCTGTCGCGCTCAAGAATTGCGTCAAGAATAGCGTCTGAAACCTGATCCGCGACTTTGTCCGGATGTCCTTCAGTGACTGATTCTGATGTGAAAAGATAAGGTCTTGACATAAATACCTCCAAAAAACACAAAAACCCCCTCTTTTGAGGAGAGGGGGCAGAAAAATCCGAGAAACCGTATAAAAAATATTATCTCTTCGAGAACTGGTATCTTGCTCTTGCGGAACGAAGACCGTATTTTTTTCTCTCTTTCATTCTTGCATCTCTTCTCAGGAAACCTTCCTTTTTAAGAGCCGGTCTCATTTCGGGATCGTATTCAACGAGAGCTTTTGAAATTCCGTGACGGACTGCTTCTGCCTGAGCGCAGATTCCGCCGCCGCAAACCGTGACGAGGATGTCGAACTTGCCCTGAGTCTTGGTGATTGCGAGCGGAGCATCGATTTTCATGATGTTGCTGTCAGTGTAGAAATAATCTTTGGTGTTTTTGCCGTTGACAACGATTTCACCTTTTCCCGGTCTCAAAAAAACTCTTGCGACTGCTGTTTTTCTTTTGCCGGTAGCGTACCACTGTTCCATTCTTTATCTCCAAATAGTTAAATTTTTTCAACTTTGCCGGTTACGTCAACTCTGAGCTTGGTCGGCTGCTGAGCTGCGTGAGCGTGCTCGTTACCTGCGAAAATTTTGAGCTTAGTCATAATTGAGTTCGCAAGTTTGTTCTTCGGCATCATTCCTTTTACAGCGTGAAGAATGAGGTAGTCAGGATGTTTCTGGATCATTTCCTGTGCCGAAAGCGATTTCATACCGCTCTGATAACCTGAATAATGATAATAATTCTTTTCAGTAAGCTTGCTGCCGGTAAGGTCGATCTTCTCGGCATTCGTGATAACTACATAGTCACCGCAGTCAACGCTCGGCGTGTAGTCAGCTTTTGTTTTTCCGCGAAGGATGTTTGCAACTGCTGTCGCAAGTCTTCCGAGTCTGACGCCTGTTGCGTCGATCTCGAACCATTCTCTTTTAACGTCTTCTTTTCTTTTGTATTTTGTCAATTCCATGACACTCTTCCTCATGTCAGTTACCAAAAAAGCGACGGTATATTACGCGACTAAACTTCAAAGTCAAGAAAAAAGTGTGATTTTTGAAAAATTTTTAACGATTATGGTGCGTTGAGTTCCAAAATCGCCGCGCTGCACACTTGCAGAGGAGAGGAAAGGTGATCCCAAAAAGTTGCCATTTTCTCGAAGATTCCTAAAATTCGTTGATTTTTTTGCAGGTTTATTGTCTTTTGAGGTGAAATCATGAAAAAATTCTGTTTGATTTTTATTGTTTTTTCACTTTTTGTCTTTGCGGGTTGCGGAAGCTCGAAAAGCGGAGAGAAGGAGGGTGACAGAACTGATACCGGCGAAACCGTGAACGATGGTGATCCGGCTGACAGCACTTCGGCAGCAGACGACGACAGCAGCGACACGAGTGATCCGGCATCGGACGACGACAGGACCGATCCGGCTCCTGACAGCGGTGATACAACTCCGGAACAGCCAGACGGCGGTGATACAACTCCGGAACAGCCCGACAACGGTGATTCAACCGATGATTCCGACACTTCTGATTCTATGCCGGACGAAGATGCCGACACGGTTCCTGCTATTCCTGAATGCAACGGTGCAGCAAGTGTTTTCCCGTGCAAGGATGCGGCGACCGGTTATATCTGGTCATCAAAATCCAACGGCAACATTAAAGGAATCAATGCTGCGGAATACTGCGAAAACAGCACTGAAGGCGGTCTCAGCTGGAAACTGGCGGATATTGATGAAATCAGGACCCTGGTCAAAGGCTGCGAAAACACAAAGACTGGCGGCGAATGCCAGATCAGCAGGAAATCTGACGATTCGTTTGATGAAGGTATCTACAGCATTTTCGGTGATACTGAAAACTGGTTCTGGTCGTCATCGCTCCGGGTTGAGGACAGCAGTATGTGGAGTATAGACTTCCATCAGGCACGCGTGACCGCGGAAGATCCCGCGGCAAAGGCTTATGTCCGCTGCGTCGTGAACGAAGAATATGACGGCGGAACGATTGCTGAATGCAGCAGTGAGACGAGTTCGATCCTGTGCAAAGATTCGTCTACCGGCTACATCTGGTCGGAAAAGTCAGAAAAGATGAAGTGGGAAGACAAGACTGATCCCGAAAATGTGATCTATCCCCCGGCTGATTACTGCGAAGGCTTGAATACATCGAGCTACGGAGGGTTCAGCAGCGGATGGCGTCTGCCGACGATCAGCGAACTCAGGACACTCATTCAAAACTGTCAGGCTACACAGATGCCGCCGCTCGGAAACGATCCCTGCCTTGTCCGCGAAGACAGCAGTGCTGACTGCCTGGCTTATGCGGACTGCTGGACTGAAAGCTCATGCAACTCATGCGCTTTTGAGACGACCGGTATTTACAGTAAATTGGGTGATATAGAATACTTGTGGTCTTCCTCTTCCAGTCAGGCAAACAACACGGATCTGGCATGGTGTATACTGTTCTCTCACGGATCGGTGCTCGGCCTGACTAAAGGTAACAGATTTTTTGTCCGCTGTGTAAGGGATGCGGAATAAAGCATTGTTCCGCGCTTGAATATTACCGCAGAAGAGATCGGATCTCTCAAAGGGATCGAGATCAACTACGAAGGCAAAAACCATACTGCTTACTTCGAGATAAAATAAAAATCTGAAAGACTTCAATCTCGAGCACACTCCTTTCATGCTAATACGAAACTTGTAAAAAATATGTTGCAAAATTTATAAAAAGTAATATGGTTAAAGCCTTAAAAGTTCCTTAATATTTTGAAATTTTAGTTTTGACCTTTATTAGCCATATTGGAGATCAAAATGAAAGAAGTATTTTGTTTGTTGCTTTGTATTTTGTGCTCCTCTGGAATTTTATCGGCAAAATTACTGACACATCTGGAATTCGAAGATTCGCTGGAAGACGGAACCAGCGATTATATGGAATTTGGTAAAGGAGATTTCGATCCAAGGTATAGCGGGCATTATTCCATTTCAATGTGGGTTCTCTCCACAGAACAGGCTTCGACATCAAACAATAACGCTTATATTGGAAAGCATGATGATTCAGGAAACGCAATAATTCTTTTCGGCTATTTTAACAATCAACTTTATTTCCGTATAAACAACGCATACACATATATTTCAAATGCCGGGAATGAACCTGAAAACCTTTGGATTCATTATGCTGTTTCTGCAATAGAACAAAATAATGGAACGACTTCAGTTGTAATTTACAAAAGCGGGTCGCAGATCTGGAGCGGGACATTAAACGCTGTCGCAGGGGATTTCGAAGAAGATTACAAACCTTGGGTTTTGGGTACGAATTGGACTTCATTATCATCAAAATCAGATTTCCTTAAAGGAAGAATGGATAATGTTCGTATTTACGACTGGAATATTACTGCTGATGAGGCCAAAGAAATATATTACAAAGAGTTGCCAAGCCTTCATTTAAAAATGGATGACTCTTTCAAGTCTTCTGTAGGTTCCATTACCGGAACTGCTGGAGGCGGCACAGCTTTCAAACAGGGTATGGAAAACCGTGCGGCATATTTCGACGGTGTTGATGATTATGTTAAATTCGGTAGCGGCACTACCGATCCGCGCAGTTCTGGAACGACAACAAGAAAGTATACGATCAGCATTTGGGTAAAATCTGATGAGGCTGCAAGTTCTTCAAATAACAATGCGTATATTGTAAAACAAACGGATACAAACGCAGATGTTTTCAGATTCGGCTATTGGAACAATAAACTGGTTCTCAAGATCGGCAGCAGTTCCGCTGATATTTCGACCTCAGCTGAACCGACAACCTGGACTCACTATGTAATTACCGGAACTGAGAATTTATCGGCATCAACGACATCTGCTACTGTTTATAGAAACGGTTCTCAGATCTGGACAGGAACAATATCGGCTGTTATGGGAACTTTTACTGCCGATTACAAACCGTGGGTTATCGGCAGGAAATGGGGCAGTACAGGAGATTACTTCAAAGGCGAGATCGACAATTTCCGTTTTTATGCGAGAATTTTGAACGAGGCTGCTGTCAAGGCCCTGTACCGCAGCGAATTTTCCGGTGTTAGATACTGCAATACAGATCAGAATTCTGCTGGTTGTACAGTGGTAAACAATACTGTTTATGATCTCAGCCAGTATTCGTGGCTGATTGCTTCTGGAACAGGAATTAACGGATTTCCCATTTTTCTGCCGGTATCTCAGACAAGCATTGAATCAATAAAGGTCTCGGACGGTTGGGAAGCGTATTTGTGCACTCAGGCAAATCATCAGGGAAACTGCTATTTTTATGAAGACAACTTCCGCACATTAAACTCAACCTTGACGAACAATGTTTATTCGATAACTGTCCAGCCATCGTCTTTCAGTGCAGCAAAGAAGTTTTTTGGTTATAAAAGGGCTGACGGCAGCGGGAATTATCCAACCGGTTTTGCCTATCTTTATGAACCGATAAATTTCGCCAAGCCGACAAAAGCTGCTGTGTACAGGAGGCTGTTTCTTAACAGCTATGACAGATATAATTTTTCCAATAGTTTGCAGAACACCATAGTCAGAACAAATTATGCGGGTTCTGCTGAATTGTACGGTGATGTTTATTTAGAGGTTGGTAACAGCACATACGGCAGCAAAGAGCTGATGACTTCGCACAATGATTTCTCGAAGGATCTGTCAGATTATCCTGAGCTGGATTTCAGGAATTATTATCACAATACAAATTCTGCTGTTTTGCATGGAAAAACAGAGGTAATTGGTAGTGTGGGATGGTATTTATCCAGCGATTTTCCCGCGTCCGATACACTTTTTGTACTATGTCAAAATGGAATAGCAGAAACATTGGATGACAATACAACAAGAATAGAATGTGCGGAATATAATAATACAGAAACTCTTCCTCTTAATATTGTTCAGAATCCAGATGAATTTTGGAATATAACTTACAATGGAAATAAACAAAAATTAGAAAGATATGCGGACAATTATTCTCTTTTAATGGTATATACATAGTTAATTTATTAAATACGAATCTTGAAATTCAGATTAATGATGCAGGAACAGATCCATATTCTCAGAATTTGGGCAAACTATATAGCCGTTGGTTGGAAACTACTGCTTGTTACTCAATGGGTGATACGGTTATGAATTGGGATGAAGTTGGAGATATTTATTATAATACTTTGACAAGATTAAATGGTGTCGGTGGTTTCAGAAATAAATCTTGGTGGGGATATGATGATTATATATTTGATAATCATTGGGCTGATTTGACTTATAAAAACAAACCTGTTTCAAAAGCCTGGGTAGACTCATGGGGGCTTAATTATCTCCCAATTGGAATACGTGATGCCCGCTATCTGACTCTTGAAGCATGCAGTTGTGTCACAGAATACTGTTTTTCATTTATGAAGCATGATTATTTTTATAATGTTTCTACAGGTCCTATGGCTCAAAAATCAGATCTGACCAACTTTAATTATTACTGTTTCAGAGACATGGAATCCAATTACAACAATTATTCAAGAGGTTCGTCTTCAACTTCTCAAAACTATCCTGAAGAATTTATCGCTTATTCCTACGACATATTGCCGAATCAAGTTGTAGAACAGCTTTTTGATATAAAAATAGACGAAAATACTGCAAAATTCCGCGGAAAAAACCGATATAATTACAAGGATGATTATGTAATTCTGACAAGAAAAGATAAAAATATTTCAGCTGTTATGAACAGGGAAATGGTTTCGTTTGAAGATGAAGAAGAGTCTGAAAAAACAATTTGGGACAAATTCAGCGAAGCGAAAGAAACAGCAGAAACTTTGACTTCAGTAGAACTTGAATATGCCGGAATTTCAAGAGATGTAAACGAGGCTTTTGAAGTCGGTGGAAACGGAGAATCTCTCGGTAAAATGATAAATTCCGTTATCTTCGTATTCAGACCTGTAATTAACGGAGTTCCGATTTTTGCGGAAAGCATAGAAGTTGAATACGATGCTGACGGATTCTACCAGTTGCGCTCGAATGTTCCTTATTCCATATCTGAAATAAAAAGAGGCTATGTTAAATCGGAAGAGCAGGTGGAGGAAGAAATCTATTCTGCTCTTGGAAAGGAGGAAGATAAAATCATTACTTATGTTTTAAAGGAAGACGGTGAATTCATTTTATCCGCTGTTGCAAAAGATGACGCTAACGAAACATTTTTAACAATTTCATTGGAGGCTTCCCATGACTAAAAAATTATTTCTGACACTAGTTTCGGCAGTTTTTTTTGTTTTAATGCTTGCTGCCTGCGGAAACAACGACAAAAACAAAGAAGAATCTGAAAATACCGACATAGGTGACACGGACACAGCAGCCGTTCCTGACACAGATCCGGCTGACACCGGCGATACTGAAACTGTTCCAGACGAAGAGCCGACAGAAGTTGAAGACACGGAAATTGTTCCTGATGAAGATCCGGCAGAAACTAACGGTACAGAACCGGACAATGTTGAAAAAGATGGCTGCACGATAAAGTCATCTTTCGGGACACATTCTTTTAGAAAAGATATTACAGATACTTGTGTGAAAGAGGCGGTAGCGCATCCAGCATGTAAATGGCACGCTACCGAAGAAAGTGCAGCGAAGTATATTACTGAATGTTTGAGATACGAGACAACTTTTATTAAAAAATGCAAAGACGAAAGTGAAGAACAAATAATAGAATGTCCTGACTTTATTCCTGAATCTTTAAAATTCACAAAACTTGCGGGATGTGATGTTTACAGCATTGACCCTGATTACGCCTGTGCGACACCTTGTGCAGAGCTCTATTTTTCTACGGATAACGATATGTTTCATACCGTCTTAGCAAGTGAGGTAAATATTTCGACTCCGATCATGTATATAAAATCATCCGGCGAAAACGGTGTCTATTTTGAAGCTGGATTTCATCCCGGTTTAAACAATGCGGCTTTTATATGGTCTGAAAAAGCCGAAGACGGTACGGAAATCAAGAAAAAAGCATTTTTAAAAATGAGGGTCGTTGATCCTGTTACCGGTGAAGGAGAAGGGGAAGAAGTTGACGACAGCGATCAGATTCCGGCGCAGTGTGAAGAT
>CACZFE010000022.1 GCA_902780365.1 uncultured Spirochaetales bacterium | reverse complement strand
TCAGATTCACGGCCGGAATTTCGGGCAAGGCCCCTGATTTCAACAAATCGGAAATTTTGCTCGGAAGAGAAAAGACCGACTATTCTTTCGACAAGAAAACAGAAATGATTTCAATAGATCACGAAGCAGAAGATTTCGGCAAATCCACCTGGTTTTTCAGGATCTTCGATACCGACGGCTTCGCGGCCGAAGTTCTCACGGTGCCTGTCTGGATCGAGGAAACGCCGTTTGAATGGAAGAACGCCTTCATGTATCAGCTTATGACCGACCGCTTCAGCAACGGTGACAAAAGCAACGACTCTCCCCTTCCCGATATCGACGAAAAGGCGAACTGGCAGGGGGGCGACTTTCAGGGGATCATCGACAAAATCGATGACAACTACTTTTCCGACATGGGAGTAAACGTCCTCTGGATAAGTTCTCCTGTCGCAAATACCGAAAATCCCGGCAAGGGAATGGGCGGAGACAGCCGTTACTACGCGGCTTACCACTCATACTGGCCGATAGCTACGGGCTGGACGAACGAACTTCACATCCCGGGGCTCGCTTCCCCGATCGAAAAGCATTTCGGAAGCGAGGAAAAACTGCACGAACTCATTCAGAAAGCGCATAAAAAGGGGATCAGGGTGATGTTCGACTTCGTGCCGAACCACGTCCACACCGATTCATACCTCTGGAAGACCTACAAAAACCGAGGCTGGTTCAACATGGCTAAAGACGGTCTTCCGGCAAATTCCAACGGCGGCTATTCATGCGGCTGGGAAAGGCCTGTCGACTGCTGGTTCACCGACTATCTCGCCGATATCAACTACCGCAACGACGAGGCGATGGAGGCTGTCATCAACCACCTGATATGGCTCATTCAGGAATTCGACATCGACGGACTTCGCCTTGACGCGATAAGGCTAATGGAACTCGACTTCACGACTACTCTGAAAACGGCGATACAGCGCAAAGTCACGACCACGGGGATCCTTTTCTACATGATCGGAGAGACTTTCACAGGCGACATGGGCTGGGACGAGATCGGATATTACCTCGGCGAAAACAAGCTCGACGGACAGTTCGACTTCCCGCTTTACCACCATATCGTGCGGACTTTCCTGCTTCAGAGCGAGGATTTCAGGACTTTCACGAAATTTCTTGAGACCAATGACTACCGCTATCAGAACGACTTTTACAAAGGTTCGATAATGGGGAATTTCATCGGCAACCACGATGTCGCCCGCGCCCTGAGTCTTGCAAACAAGGATTTTGACGGCGTTTCGTCGCAGGGAGGCGCGGAAGCAGACCAGAAAGTCTGGGAGAACTCTCCTGAACTGCCTGAAGAGGAACTTCCGTTCAGGAAAATGAGAAACGCTTTGACGTTCATGTTCACCCATCCCGGGATCCCGATAATCTATCAGGGCGACGAATTCGGAATGCCGGGAGCCAACGATCCTGACAACAGAAGGATGGCTCTTTTCGGCGATGATCTGAGCGAAAACCAGAAGAAGAACCTTGCACATACGCAGATTTTAGGCAATTTCCGCAAAGACCACCCCGCCCTCATGCACGGAACGAGGAAAAACCTCGCTGTTTCGGAAGATATCTACGCTTTCGCCATGGTTCAGGGAGAAGATACTGTGATCGCTCTCTTCAACAACGGCGAAGACGAGGAGAAAATCACGCTCGACTTGTCGGAACTGAAACTGAGTGGCAAGCTAGAAACGCTCTTTTCCGGAGAAAAAATCACGGCAAAAAACAAAATCGAGATCACGCTCGAACCATTCGGTGCGGAAATGATATACAACGAAAAATAGGAGGAAACATGGATTTCATCGAACTCGCGAAAAAACGTTACTCTGTCAGGAGTTATTCGGACAAAAAAGTGGAAAAGGAGATCCTCGACAAAATTCTTGAAGCGGGGAACATCGCTCCGACCGCTAAAAACCAGCAGCCGCAGAGGATCTATGTCATCGAAGATCCTGCCCTGCTCGCAAAACTCGACACTCTGACTCCGTGCCGCTACAACGCGCCGACAGTCCTCATTTTCACCTACAACACCGATGAAGACTGGAAAAACCCGAATGAGGAAGGGATCCACGCCGGGATCGAGGATGTCAGCATCGTCGCGACCCACATCATGCTTCAGGCGGCTGAACTCGGGCTCGGCACGACCTGGTGCAACATGTTCGGAAACACCGCGCTCGAAAAGGCGTTCGACCTCCCGGCAAACGAAAGATCGGTCCTCTTCATGGATCTCGGATATCCGGCTGCGAATGCGGGACCCTCGCCCAGACACACCGAAAAGAAACCGCTGGAAGCGACAGTAAAATATTTGAAATAGGAGACCGGAATGAAAAGATCATCACTTGCCGCGGTTTTCGCCCTTTTGTTCCCGCTTCTTCTCTCCTCATGCGGAAAACAGCCGCCGCCCCCCGCAACTGAAGCGCAGAAAATGATCGAAATGAAGCAGGATGCCGAAAAGAAACTCAACGACGCCGTCAAAACAGTAGAAGAAAAGGAAAAGAAAGTTCTGGAAGATCTGTAACGGCGAAATAACGTAACTTATAACTCATTTAGTTGACCCGATGCGTGCGCGGACAGCACTAAAAACTTCATCGTGGGAAAGACGTTCCGGGCTCTCTTCAGCCTGAATATCCGCGGCGTCAAGTTTCGCCTCGATATTTTCGGTAAGGCTTTCGTACATGTCGAGACTCATCACCACCATAGAACCGTAGCCGTTTTTTGTAAGGAAAACCGGCTCTTTCTTTGAAAAAACCAAACTCTCTATGTCAGAGAATTTGTTGCGTAGATCTGAAACTGGGCGAATTTGCATAATTTCCTCCTAAAAAAACAGAAAAATTATCAGTATTCTATCAAAATTTTATCAAAATTCAAGCTTTCGAAGCATTTTTACTAGATTTATCAGGACAAATGTCAAGATAACAATCCAGTTGTACGAAAAAATCGGACAACTCATCAATTTTCAGGCAGGAACTCGATCTTCAGTCTCATTCCCATTCTATATCTAATTTTCACTTGACAAAAACATCAGATGTGTTAGACTACCGACAATGCTGGAGCGTGGGCGGAGACTGCCGCCGCCGTCGGTGTTACACCGAGTGAATCGTGGATTTGGCAACCACCGCGTCAGCATACCTTATTTTCATGTTCGTTATATCATTCTTGGCATTGCTCGCCAAAATGTTCCGGAGGCTCTCTTCAGTGATTATTCCTTTTTTGATTATGAGCGATTTTGCATTCAGAGCTCGGTTCCTTTTACCGAACAAGACCTCTTCAAAAAGGATCGTTCCCTTATCAGTGTTTTTTACAAGAATGATCCGGTCTTCCATTATTCCATACTTATTTCTTCGCTTTATTCCAGCGACAGCAAAAGTCGGCTTTTCCAAAATTTCATTGATATTTTCCAAATCTTCGTCACTCACTGCGACTTGCCCGCGATTTTCTTCGGTTTCAGCGTTACCGTGATTCGACAGAATATGCTGCTTAAATTCCTGAGTAACTTTATGCCTGAATCCGCTGATATCCAATCCCGCTTCTTTGGCAAGATCTACAATCCAGTCTTGAACAAAATTCTTAAATTCACAACAATTGTTATTCACATCCTTCATTCCTGCTACTCAGTTCCCCTTGACTTACAAAAATTATCCTGTAATATTCCTGCCATGAGCCACGGTATCCCTTCTCCTGTTTCGGCAGTGCAGGGACCGTAGCAGTCTTTTTTATCCCTAAAAGTTTTTTGCTTGTCACAAACATTGGCTTCATTATATTCATAAAGACCAAAAACTTTTCACAATTATATATTGACTTTTCCAAAAAATTAAAATAAATGTTTTTTTCTTTAAATTCACACACACCCACAAAAGCCTATCACCAAATTTTATGGCGGTTTTGTAAATGTTTACAACAAGTTAATTGTTGCAATCATGCCGGGGAGAAGCGGCTTTTCAGAGCAGCGAAATTTTTTCAGAAAAATTTATTGCAAAAACTTTTGCCAAAAGCATAAATACAATTATAATTTTTGGTTATTTTTTAAGGAGTTCGTTCGCTTTATGGCTGAAAATCAAAATCATAAATTCAAAGCAATTGATTTTTTCTGCGGCGGCGGAGGCATGACATGCGGATTACGCCAGGCCGGAATAGATGTAATTGCAGGTGTGGATTTCGATAAAAACGCCAGAGAGACATACGAATTCAACAATCCCGGCAGTGTATTTGTATACAGCGATATAACAGAATTAAGCCTCGATTATTTTGAGACAAATTTCGGAGTTCAGAAAAACGATGACCGTCTGATTATGGTCGGATGCAGTCCTTGCCAGTATTACAGCATCATAAATACTGACCACTCGAAAGCGGAAAAATCCAAAGATCTGCTGATGAATTTTTACAAATTTATAGAGCATTACATGCCGGGTTATATTCTGGTGGAAAATGTTCCGGGAATACTCACCAACAAAGAAACTGTCCTGCCGAAGTTTTTAGAACACATAGAAAATCTCGGTTACAACCACAAAGAAGAAGTTGTTGACATGAGCCAGTACGGCGTACCGCAGAGCCGCCACCGCTTCTCGCTAATCGCAACCAGATTAAAAGGCGTAAATGTTTCGCTGCCGAAAAAAGCAGAAAAGGTTCTGACTGTCGCAGATGTTTTGGGAGAAAAAAACGGGTTCCCAAAAATAAAAGCCGGATTTCAGGACAACACTGATTTCCAGCATTCAGTCGCAGGGTTAAATGAGGTTAGTCTGCAGCGTATGGCGTTGACACCTCACAACGGAGGAAACAGATTGAGCTGGGCAGACAGACCTGAACTGCAATTGAACTGCTATATCGGCAAAAACGACAGTTTCAAAGATAATTACGGGCGTATGTGGTGGGACAAACCTTCACCGACAATAACCACCAAATTTTTAAGTATTTCCAACGGTCGTTTTGCCCATCCTGAAGAAGACAGAGCGATTTCCATTCGCGAAGGAGCAACATTGCAGTCCTTTCCGAAAGACTATGTTTTTAAAACCAACAGTATGGCCGGTGCGGCACGAATCATCGGGAATGCCGTGCCTTGTGAATATGCAAGAAGATTGGGGTGTTGGATAACAAATGGAGAAAAATTTTAAAATAAATCCGAGAATCATAGCACATCTTGGCGAAGATCTTATCAAAAACGAAAGTATTGCTGTTTTAGAACTAGTAAAAAATTCATACGATGCCTATGCTTCAAAATGTGATGTTTTTTTTGAAGAAAAAAATGGAACAATTGTCAGTATTCAGATCACGGACAACGGTTGCGGCATGGATGCAAACACTATAGAGAATATTTGGTTAGTTATTGGAACAGATAATAAGAAAAAAGAATTACAAAAAGAAGGATTGCTACGATATCCGCTTGGTGAAAAAGGAATAGGAAGATTAGGAGTTCATAAACTTGGTAAAATAATTACTCTTATTTCCAAGACCCAGAATGATCCTGAGGTTGAACTTAAAATTGATTGGGAAAAACTTGAAACAGCAGAGTCTATAAATAGTTTCCCGATAGAGATTAATGAAAATATCCTTCCTAAATACTTTGACAAAAATCGAACTGGCACAAAAATCATAATAGAATCACTTAAATCTGAATGGGACAAACGCCAATTGCGTGAATTATACAGAAATATCATGTCTCTTCACAGCCCTTTTGGAAGTTGCAGCGATCAATTTGATGTGACTATACAAAGTAATAATGAAAATTTATTTGCAGGTCTTCCAAAATTTGAGGATATCATTTCAAATGGCGGCTTATACTTTGCTAATTGTGTCCTTTCTGGTAGCAAAATAAAAAAATTTAAATACGAGTTTAAACCCTGGCCCACATTAAGCAAAATATCTTCAGGGAGAACAATTACGGAACAAAATTTACCAGAATATGATCTGCCTTTGGTAGGATACAAAGATGTGGAAGGAAAATCTAAATCCAAACCGCAACCCTACAATATTGATTTAGATGATCTAAAAATAGGCAACATGGAATTTGATTTAATAATATTTGAAAAAGACAATATTATATTTAATTTCGTAAACACAGAAAAAACTATAATTAATGATTATTTAAAAGAAAACGGCGGCATTCGTGTTTACAGAGATAATGTCAGGATATATGACTATGGTGAAAGGGACAATGATTGGCTGGGAATTGATTTGAAGAGAGTTCATCGTGTCGGAGGAAATATCAGTAACAATATTATTTTAGGTTCTGTTCGTTTAGATAGAAAAAGCAGTGTCGGACTTAAAGAAAAAACCAATCGGGAAGGATTTATTGAAGATGGAACATATATTGCATTTAAAGATGCGATAGAGCATGTATTGTCCATTATTGTCCGCTATAGGAATGAAGACAAAGAACGGCTAACCACCCTATATAAAAAGAACAAGACTATAGAACCAGTTTTATCTGATTTAAGTGATGCTGTTTCTCTTGTAAAAGAAAAAGTCACAAATGAGGCTGACAGAAATATTATTTTGAATTGTCTTACGAGAATAGACAATCAATATAAAGAGGTCAAGGAAGTGCTGCTTAAAAGCGCAAATGCCGGTTTAAATATGAGTGTTGTCATTCATGAAATCGAAAAACAAGTTAAAGCATTAATGGGATGTGCAGAAAGAGGAGAATCTGAACGAGTTTTGATTATCTCGAAAAACATTGAGAAGCTTGTGCGAGGATACTCTGCCATGATAACGAAATCTTCGATATCCAAAAACTCATTAGCCAATATAATAGAAACCGCTTTGGATAATTACGAGTTCCGTTTTTCAGACCATGGAATAAAAGTTGTAAGCAATCACAAAAAACTTGATTATACTGTTAAACTTGCCAAAGCACAATCAATATCCATCATCGCAAATTTGCTGGACAATTCCATTTTTTGGTTAGGTTATTCCAAACAGCCGAATCCTACAATTTCAATATTTGTGACGGATCAAATAAAAGATTATTATTCTATTATAATAAGTGATAACGGACCTGGGTTCAATATCGGAACTGATGTCGCCGTGAAACCTTTTATTAGTGGCAAACCTGATAATATTGGAATGGGAATGGGATTACATATTGCGGATGAAATGATGAATGCTATGGGAGGGAAGTTGATGTTCTATGAAAAAGAAGATTTGGATTTGTCTAAAGAAATTATTCAATCTGGAGCGACTCAGGCAATTATTGCACTGTGTTTTAAGAGGGAGTAAAACAAAAAACATGAATATGGCAGACAATGTAAAAACAGTATTGATTATCGATGATAAAAAAGATGAAATTACAGGATTAGAAGAAATTCTTTCCCAAAAAGGAATTTACTCCTCTTTCTACACTCCCGAAGAAATCAATGAAATCCAAAACAATTTAAAAAACCATCAAATAATTTTTATGGATTTTTCACTTGATGACACCAAGACGAACCCGACAGACAATATTGCTCTCATTAGAAAAGCACTAAAAAAGATATGCAAAGAAAACTTTGGCTCATATGGCTTGGTTCTATGGACTAAACATATGGAGCATATTCAAGATTTCAAAGATAAACTCTCAAAAGATGCTGCAAAAAAAGATTATATCACGCCCCTATTTGTTATTGGATTAGATAAATCATCATATCTTCAAAATGGTTATGAATCCTTATGGCAAGATCTAAATACAAAGTTGTTTGAGGATAAACCCGCTCTTTTTTTCTTTAATTGGCGTCATTCTGTAGATGCGGCATCAGACAACGCTTTAAATTATATGTATCAGCTTGTTCCTGACTATAAAAAACAATCCGAACAACTCCCTTATCTTTTATACCAAATGGCCAAAAATTATTCCGGTATTCCAACAAAAGACATGTATGTGTATGATGGAATGTATAAAGATGCCTATCGTGCTTTTGATGAATTGCTGTATTCTGATTTAATATCTCAACAATGTGGATTTGATAACATTTTTCCAAAACAAATCAACAAACCAGATTATACATTTGAACAAGAACTAGAACAAATTGCCAAGATAAATTCAAAGTTACTATTTGATTTATCTATTACCGATCAGAATATAGTAATGCCAGGCAATGTTTATCATGTATTAAACAATAACGATTTTTTAAAAATAGATATGTTAAACGAGAATTCCTTATTTATTGCAATAGAAATGACTCCTCCTTGTGACTTCTCAAACGAAAAATTTGCATCAAGAAGGCTTATAGGGGGATGTATTACAGACTGCCCAAAAGAAAAAAAAGAGCTAAAGAAATTCATCAATTCTTATAAAGCAGAAAACAAATATCCCATATGGCCTGTTGAATATGAGGGAAATCTTAAATTGATTTGCTTCGATTTTCGGAACATTTACATCGAAAACGATGATGCAATCAGAAATGCTTCATCCTATAAGCTTCTCTTCATGGCAAAGCATCATTTATTTGCCGACATTCTCCAAAAATTCTCATCTCATGCAGCAAGATTAGGCTTGTCCATAATGAAACCTGATTTAAAATAAAGTCATGGATAATTTAGACATCAACATTTTCTCATTTTTCGCAGGCGCAGGTTTTCTTGATCTTGGTTTTGAGAAATCTGGTTACAACATCAAATTGGTCAACGAATATCTCCCTTCTTTCATGAATGCTTATCAATATTCTCGCAAGCAAATGAATTTAGGTAGATCTGAATTGCCAGATGTTCCTTATTTAACAATAAATTTCAAAAATCTCAGTTTTACAAAACTATCAATAATTTAAGGTGGAAACCAACATGAGAATGACGCTTCATACAATAAACCAGTATTTTCATCAATGTTTTGAAAATGCCCAAACTTTTGAAAATGCTCTCAAAACTTCAGACATCAATCCTGTAACAACTGAAATCATCCACTCAAAAATACCTCAGGAACTTTCCAATAATCTTGGTAACCAAGATTACTCGTTCGATGGCTCCGTGGGAAAAGGGTTGGCAACCAAAACTCCATGGATTGCGATAATGGATAAGGAAATCACAAATTCTACTCGTGAAGGCGTATATCTTGTCTTCCTTTTCTCATCGGATTACAAGCATGTATATTTGACATTAAACCAAGGCACAACAGTTCCAGGGCAATTCGGTCCGAGATTGGGAAAAAAAGAAGTTTCCAATAATTCTAAAAGAATCCGAGATTTATTAAACATTAACAATTCTCTGTTGAAAACAGATGGCAATGCCGACATAGCAGATGAAAGATATAGATTGGGAGCAATATACTACACATTGTGGAATCCTGATGATGACGAACAGTGCCAAGACATACTTGGTTTATATTTGGATATTTACAAAAAGTATAAAAGACTGACCATGAACAAAGATTTTTCAAACAAAACAACAAAAATGCCAAATGATTCACACCAGCGCATCTTCTACGGTGCTCCCGGCACAGGAAAATCTTACGCAATCAAGAAACTGACTGAAGGCAAAAATGTCATTCGCACGACTTTCCATCCGGACAGCGACTATTCAACTTTCGTAGGTGCATACAAGCCGACAACAAAGCAGGTTCCTGTATTTTCTACTTACGGCGAAAAGGCTGTAGCCGTTAAAGGTGCCGACGGTCAGCCGATAACTGAAGACCGCATAATTTACGAATTTGTGGATCAGGCTTTTCTCCAGGCATATACAAACGCATGGAAACTTTATGCTCAGGCTGTAATAGAAGGCAGACAGCCGGAAGAACAGTATCTGATCATTGAGGAAATCAACCGCGGCAACTGCGCCCAGATTTTCGGAGATTTGTTCCAGCTGCTTGACCGTGACGAAGAGGGATTTTCTGAATATCCGATAAAAGCTGACAAAGATATGAAAAAATATCTGGATTCGGTTTTTACCAACATGGTATTTCTGAATGCTCCGGCTCTTTGCGGCATGAACTCCGAAGAAACTGCTGTAAAAATAAGAAAAGGCGAAATTCTTGTTCTTCCGTCAAATCTCTACATCTGGGCTACGATGAACACAAGCGACCAGTCGCTTTTCCCGATTGACTCGGCTTTCAAACGCCGCTGGGACTGGGAATATGTGCCGATTCACAACTGTAATAAAGGATGGCGGATTGCCGTAAACAACGATGAATATGACTGGTGGGATTTTCTTGAAAAAATCAATGAACAAATCGGGATCACAACCAACTCAGAAGACAAAAAACTCGGATATTTCTTCTGCAAAGCAGATAACGACGGCATTATCAGTGCAGAAAAATTTGTCAGCAAAGTAATCTTTTACCTTTGGAATGATGTCTTCAAGGATTTCGGCTTTGACAACAATATTTTCAAAGACGAAGACAGCAAAGTATTGTCTTTCAACAAGTTCTATACGACAGATGCAGACGGAAACACTGCGGTTCAGAGAGACAAAGTTGAGTTGTTTCTGAAGAATTTAAATCTTGAACCTATCGACAAACTTGACACTGAAACAACTGTATAATTATGCACATCCTCATCGAAGAATACCAGTACAACGCAGCCGATGTTAAAGAGGTTATCAGCGGCATTGACGCTTTGGAAAATATCGAAGGCAAAGTTTCTATTCACTATGTCGGTTATTACTACAACCCCCAACTGAAAGACTGCGTTTTTATTCTTCCGAAAGTGCTTCTCGAAGGCGACAATCAGGAACTTGTATTCGGCAAATATTTCCCTGAATCAATAATTGACCTTGATGCCAATAATCCGCTCTCAAAAGAAGAATATTCCTTCATTTATGAGTTCGCGGTATGGATTTACCGCTCAATCGTAGTTTTTAAGGATAGCCATATTGATTCCGGCATCGTCTATCACAAGCAGATTGCCAGAGCAGGCAGAGGAAGCCGCAGGTTAAGCAATACTTTTCTTGATATTCTGCTTGAAATCATCAGATTCAACCGCGAGAACAAAAATTTCTTCTTTTTCGTGCTCCGCAATATCCATTCAGGCATCAACAAAATCAACTGGAACCGCACAATCAGCACGACAAACGCAATCATTCAGGATCAGAATCCGGTTTATCTGAATCCGGTAAACAAAAAACGGCAGATAAATTTCGATGAAGAACTGCTTGTCATCTTCTTTTCGATTCTGAATTACATCGGTGGCACTTACGGATTCCCGAAAAATATCGACTGCAATTTCGATCTGATCAAAGGCAGACAGTTTGAGACATATCTGAAAGGTCGCGGAAAAACCAGACTTCTGCAGATCAAATACAAATATTTTTCCGACAAAGCTCTTGAACTCTGGAATCTCTGCTATGCCTTCTTTGACAGAGCAAAGGAAATCAGCATCAGTGCAGAACAGAAAGAATATCTACTGGTCAAAAACTACAATATCGTTTTCGAAGCAATCATTGACGAACTTGTAGGCGACAGTGAAAACATACCGAAAGGACTGAAGGAACAGGAAGACGGCAAACTGGTTGATCATATTTTCACATACAAAAATCTGATAAACAACGAAGAGGATACGCCGATTTATTACATCGGCGACAGCAAATATTACAAACGCAAAGGAGAAATCGGAAAACAGTCGGTTTATAAGCAGTTCACTTATGCCAGAAATGTCATCCAGTGGAATCTGAACCTGTTTCTGAATGATGACTCAGACGACAAGGATTTACAGTTCGACAAACAGAATTTCGGCAATGTGCCCAAACTGCGTGACAATGTGACTGAAGGCTACAACATTATCCCGAATTTCTTCATCAGTGCGCGTCTTAACGAAAAGCTGGATTACAACGATGATATTGAGCTTGCTGACAGGCAGACGAATTTTTTCACAAACCGCCAGTTCGACAACCGCCTTTTCGACCGAGACACTCTTCTGATATGCCATTATGATGTCAATTTTCTGTATGTCGTGTCGCTTTACGCCAGAAACAACGCATTGCAGAAAAAAGCCTGGAAAGAAAAAGTCAGGAAAATGTTCCGCTGCGAGATTCAGAAAATGCTGGAAAAACAATATGATTTCTACGCCATGACACCGCGCGAAGGTGTTAATGCCGACGAATTTCTGAAAGAAAATTTTCAGCAGCTTCTGGGAAAAGTTTTTACACCGTACAACATAGAAGGTCCGCAAAAATACTATTCACTTGCTCTTGACAATGATCCGAAATTTGAGAACGAAAATGAACTTGTTCTGGCGTTGCTTGAACCCGGATTTTACTACAAAAAATGCAGTCTCGGCGACAATCCTGCAAAACTGCTGCCGGAAGTCAAACCGACACAGGTTTCAGCAGTTCCTTGAACAGCTGGCCTGGATTCTCGGTAAAAACGACAAACAAACGAATCTATACAATGTCCGACTGAAAAAACGCGGAAGTGTTGCCCGCGACGGAGCATTGTCACCAACATTTCTTGCAGGAATGGATGTTAAATTCGTGATTTTATACCATTTCGGTGAAGAAAACAGCAACCAATACAGAGTTTTCCATGTTCATCACCATGCCACGATGGATGAAGCCAGAATGCGTCAGGCTCTTTACCCCGATCCTAAAGGGAACTATTTCTGCTTCGTTTTTGACGAGGAAGTGCAGCTGTCATCAAAAATTGACCTTGAAAAAATCATTTCCGAAGCCGGAAATTCCGAAGAATATCCGGAAGGTGCTCCTGTTTTCAAAACAGGTGAAGAACTGATGCAGTACATAAAACCATGACCGACGTTCTTACTCCATCCCAACGCCACAAAAACATGTCCCGCATCCGCAGCAAAAACACGAAACCCGAGCTCAAGGTTCGCAGATGGCTGTGGGAGCACGGCTACCGCTACCGCCTGAACGTGAAGGATATTCCCGGCAGACCCGACATCGTGATGAGGAAATACAAAACCGTGATTTTCGTGAACGGCTGTTTTTGGCACGGTCACGTTGGGTGCGACAAATTCGTGATGCCTAAATCGAATGTCGAATTCTGGGAGAACAAGATCCGCACCAACAAAGCCCGCGACGAGAAGAATCACCGCATTCTGCGGGAAGCCGGCTGGAATGTGATCGTTGTCTGGGAATGCGAGCTGAAATCATCCTCTTTCGAAGAGACGATGGCGAAAATCGTCTCCAAAATCGGCAAAAACCCGCAAAAACCTTTTGAATACCCAACTCCTGACAGCGGTTTCGCCGTTGCGGAACCGGAAGCCCCCTACTCCCCAAAATAATTTTCAATTCCGTTCAAGGCAGAGATGTTTCGCTTCGCTCAACATGACGGTTCCCCTCGCCACACTGGAGAGGGGAATTCAAAGGGGTGAGGTCAAGGTCTCGCCGCCGTTGCTGAACCGGAAGTCTCCTACTCCCCAAAATAATTTTCAATTCCGTTCAAGGCAGAGATGTTTCGCTTCGCTCAACATGACGACTCCCCTCGCCACACTGGAGAGGGGAATTCAAAGAGGTGAGGTCAAAGTTTCGCCGCAAACGCATTCAAGAAAAATAAAAATTAAATTAGAAAAATTTTTCATTTTCTCTTGACATTTTTATTTTCATCTCTATACTTCTTGCTTGAAGGTCTCCATTAACCTTCGGTTTAAATCCGTAAAGAGATGAGCTTTAAAGAAAGGCCGTCCGCGAAAGTGGGCGGTCTTAATTTTTTTAGGGGTATTGTGTTTTCGCTAAAAGACAAACTCACTTTCGTCAATATCGACCAGAATTACTTGAAATATCTGCATGAATACTGCCCGGAAGTTTATTACAGACCTATCGGCTACGACAACAAACCTTATCTTGGAATTCTTGTGGAAGACAAAGGGAATGAATATGTTATTCCGCTTTCTTCCGCGAAGGAAAAACACAAATATTGGAACAATGTGGAAACGGACAGATTTTTGATTTATGAAATCAGCAACAAAAAGCCGCTTTCAAAAAATGCTGTTTATAAAGAAATTTCTGCCGGAACAATAGAACAGATTTTTTCAGTCATCGACTTAAAGAAAATGCTCCCGATCAAAGAAGGTTTATACACACGGGTCGATTTAACGACAAACCCTGAAGATTCAGTTGAAACACGAAATTATAAAAACCTGATGAACAAAGAATTTGCATTCTGCATTAAAATTCTGCCTCTCATAATCCAAAAAGCCAACAAACTTTACTACAAGCAGATTTCTACCGGCAAAATCGCGAAATTCTGTTGCGATTTCAAACTTCTTGAAGAAAAAAGCGGGGAATACGACACCGAATCATAGAAACCGGACACCCTCTACTCGAAAAACTCACGAAATTGAAAAGTTTTTCGAGTAGAAATATTGTCACCATAATTTTTTCTTGCAATAGTTGATTTTTATTACACATTTTTACTCGGCAAAAATTGAGTCGGAAACAACCGAGTAAAAATGAAAAACCTTCTCGAAAAACAGAATCAGCTTTTCGGCAGGTTTGAACTGAAGGATTTATTTAATTTTTAATTATTTATCCTATAATTGCCCGTTTTTGATTTTTCACGAGGTTTAAATGGAAAGAATCAAAGTTCACACCGAGAATCCCGAAAAAAGGGTGATCGACAAGGCTGTAAGCGTGATAGAAAGCGGCGGAGTCGCCCTTATTCCGGGTGACACGTCCTACCTTCTGGCAGTGAAGATCGGCAAAAAAGGGGCTCTTGAGAAGCTCAACCGCATAAAACAGACGAAAAAACGGAAGTTCTATTCCCTCGTTTTCAAGGATCTGAGCGACATTTCCCGCTACGCCGACATCGACAACCGCCACTTCAGCCTCCTCAAACGCTGCCTTCCCGGCGCATACACCTTCATTCTTACGGCAAGCCGCGAAATCCCCAAGATCATGCTCGAAAACAGGAAGGAGATCGGGATCAGGATCCCTGAAAGCCGCCTTCTGAACGATCTTGTCGAGGCTTTGGGCGAACCGATAGTGGTTTCGACCGCGTCAAATGAGGACGGGGATGAGTTCTGCGACCCCGAAGAAGATGATCCGGACTGGCTCGGTTTTGTCGACCTTCTTGTCGACGGCGGCTATCTCGCGATGGAACTGACCACCATCGTCCAGCTTTCGGGTGACGAATACGAGATCGTCCGCGAAGGGAAAGGCGATATTGATATTTTTTAACAATTTCAGGTGCTTATAATGAGAAAACTCAATTTTTCGGTTCATTTTTTTCTTTATTCGATTTTAACTTACATTTTTTATATCATCTATTTCGTGCTCATCAAAAAGACAGATTACTTTTTCGGGCTTTACTACTTCACACCGGCTTATATATTTGTTTTCATTAAACTTTTTTCAACCGGAATCAAAAAGCTGCCTTGGGTCGCCCTTTTCGCGCTCATTCCTTTCGCAGTTTCGGTTTTCCTAACTTTTGCAGATCATCCCGTCCAGGGCTGGGAAGTTTCCGGCTTTATCCCGGTAGTGATCCTGGCATCGTATCTTTTCAAAAGTTCCAAAGGCTCGCCTACCCCGCTCGGGATCAAGGTAATGCCGAAGATCATAAAGTACTTTTTAGCGATAGTTCTAATTTTCGGGCTCATCCACTTTTTCAAGACAAAATCGCTTTATGACGCACTTCTTCTCGTTGTAACCATCTGGTCTCCCGCTCCGATAGCGGCTGCGACCGCCCTTTTCATAAATTTCATCGTTACGACGACAGCAGTTTCCGTGCTTCTCAACAACATGAAATTCTTCAACAACGAAGCTAAGATCTCGCGCCTCGTCTTCGATACCGACAAGTATCTCAATATCCCTCACCTCAATCTTTCGGGGATCGAGACAGTTGAAAGTATCAAAAAAGAGGATTTCATGCAGATGATAGCCAAACTCAACCAGGCTGCCGAAAACGATCCTGAACAGACGAAAGACATCAACAAAAACAAATGCTTCTCGCACACATTCGCTGACGGAAGGACCCTCACGATGGCGCCGCTCCACGTTCTGATCTCGGACAAGCACTGCTCGGCAGACGGGCTTCCGATACCGAAAAAAGATGAAAGCAGCGAACACATCGCCCTTGCGGAAGGCAGTAAAGTCATCGGCTACTACACGATCGACAAGGTAAAACCGGCCGAAAACGCCGCCTTTCTCGAACTTTTCGACAAAAAATTCGGCATAAAGACTGTCATCGTAAACCCCGTAAAACCGCAGCTCTGGCAGAATATCGAAACAAAAACTTCGCTTGACGAAATCGAACTCAGCCGCGACGACATCCTGATCTCAGGAGAAGAACACGAAAACACTGCTGCGATCCAGGCACTCTGGGGCGGAACCGACACCGCGAAAGGGGATGTCTTCATCACCAAACCTTTCATGAAGACACTCCTCAACTTCATCATCGTTTCGAGAAACATTCCCGAAAAAATCATCAAAGGCACCGTTTTCTGCTCGCTTCCATTCCTTTTCCAGCTTTTTGCGGTATCGTTCGGTGTCATCACGCCGCAACTCTCGTCAGTCATAGTTCTGACCTCGTTTTTTATAACTATCGTCTATATTTTCTACATCAGACCGGTTTCAAAGAACTCTCTCGCGGACAAATAATGGCTGAAAAAAAATATTCGAAATTCATCATTCCGTTTCTGCTTCTCGCCGCGATCTCGGTTTTGTCGTTTTTCATGAACAAATATCGTTTCGGCGCAAGGCATTTCGTCTTTCCGGCGGCGCTTTTTATCCTTCCCCTCCTTTTCGACAGAACTTTCAGGCCGAAAAAGCTCTTTATACCGTCGAAAGAAGGCTTGAAACTGTTTTTGTGGGTCACTGCGGCGACTTTGGTCTTCTATCCGCCGCTATTTTTCGCATACAACATCACCTTTCTGCACCGTACACTCGCATCTCCTACGACTCAGGAACTTATGCTGGCGGTGACAAAAGGACTTATCGCGATTGCAGTCGCTGCGATCCCCGAAGAATTCTTTTTCCGCGGATATATTCAGGAGCACGTTTTTGCAGGTTTCGACAAAAAGATCCTGAAAATAATCTCACTCAAAAACCTCTTCACATCGCTTCTTTTCGGGCTTGTCCACGCACTGGCATTTCTCGACATAACGCGGGCGGCGACCTTTTTTCCGTCGCTTCTCTTCGGACTTTTCACCGAAAAAAGCAGAGGAAGGATCTTTTACAGCATCTCTTACCACGTCGTTTCGAACATATTAGCTTTCATTCTTTGGACATTTATAAAATAATGGAGGAAATCATGGAAAAACTGAAAAACGCGGCTTCATACATCGCCGGGAAAGTCAAAGAGAAAAATCTCGAAATGCCTGAACTGCTCATAACTTTGGGCAGCGGACTCGGCGCTTTTGCCGAAAATGCGGAACAGAAACTCGTCATTCCTTACAGTGAGATCCCTGATTTTCCGTCATCGACCGTAGCCGGTCACAAAGGAAGACTGATCCTTGCTTCCGACAAAGATTCCGGCAGAAATTTCTGGATAATGCAGGGCAGGATCCACTATTACGAAGGCTATTCGATGGAAGCTGTCGTTTTTCCGCTGCGCACCCTGATCCTTCTCGGAATCAAAAAATTCGTCGTCACGAACGCGGCAGGCGGCATAAACAGGAACTTTGACGCAGGCGATTTCATGATAATCCGCGACCACATAAACATGATGGGGACGAATCCTCTCATCGGCAGAAACAAAGACGATTTCGGTCCGCGTTTTCCCGATATGACGAGCGCATACAGCCGCAAAATGGCGATACTCATGCAAAAAGCGGCGATGGAACACGGGATCTCGCTCAAAGAAGGTGTTTACATCGCTTTGACGGGGCCGACCTACGAAACACCGGCTGAGGTAAGGATGCTCGCAACTCTCGGCGCTGACGCTGTAGGAATGTCGACCGTTCCCGAGGTCATTGCGGCAAAACACGCAGGGATAGAAGTTTCGGGCATAAGTTTCATCTCAAACAAGGCGGCAGGACTTTCGGCGACCCCGCTTTCACACGAGGAAGTAAGTGAAAACGCGGCAAAAGCAGAAAAGCAATTCTCAGCTTTCATGAAACGCTTTATCTCTCTGGTTTTAGAGGACAAATGAAGAACGAAATATTTGAAAAAGCACTTTCCTCCGCGCTCGAAGTGAGAAAAAACGCCTACGCGCCCTTCTCAAATTTCGCAGTCGGAGCGGCGATCGTAACGACGGACGGAACGATCTTCACCGGAGTCAACGTCGAAAACTCCTCTTTCGGAGCTACCAACTGCGCAGAAAGAACGGCGCTTTTCTCAGCAATTACGGCTGGATACAGGAATTTTGAAGCAATAGTCATAGCATCAAATTTAAACGGAAAAGCGGTCTTTCCGTGCGGGATCTGCCGCCAGGTTCTTGCCGACTTCAACCCCGAAATGCGCGTCATTTTAGTCAACAGCGAAACCAAAAAAGTCGAGCAGGATCTTCTTTTATCCGATATTTTTCCCGGCGTTTTCGAATTCGGGAAATAATTTTGACAGAAAATCACCGCTAAATATGATTAGCAGTTTTTAAACCGTTTATGGTTGGTTTATTGAATTTTAATGGAGGAAATCATGTCACTTAAAGGAACAAGAACAGAAAAAAATCTTCTCACTTCTTTCGCCGGCGAATCTCAGGCAAGAATGCGCTACAACTACTTCGCAAGCAAGGCTAAAAAGGACGGATTTGAGAAAATAGCTGTTATTTTTGAAGAAACTGCAAATCAGGAAAAGGAACACGCAAAAAGAATGTTCAAATTCCTTGAAGGCGGAAACACCGAAATTACCGCGACATATCCGGCTGGAATGATCTCCGACACGCTCGCAAACCTCAAGGCTGCCGCTGCAGGCGAGCACGAAGAGTGGACCGAAGCTTATCCCGAATTCGCCCGCATCGCTGACGAAGAAGGTTTCCATGATATCGCTGAAATGTACAGAAAGATCGCTGTTGCAGAAAAACATCACGAAGAAAGATACAACGCTTTCATCAAAGACCTTGAAGCAAGCGGAATGTTCGCGAAAGACCGCGAAGTTACGTGGCGCTGCCTCAACTGCGGCTACATACATGTCGGCAAAGAAGCTCCCGAAAAATGCCCTGCATGCGAGCACCCGCAGGCTTACTTCGAAGTTCTCAACACGAACTGGTAATTCCGGGGAACCGATATGACAAAAAGGAACGAAGTTTACAAATGCGCACTCTGCGGAAACATCGTAACGGTTTCACACGAAGCCGGAGGAACACTTGTCTGCTGCGGTCAGGAAATGGAACTTATGCCCATAAAAACAGCCGATCAGACCATTGAAAAGCATGTCCCTGTCATCGAAAAAACAGCAGGCGGAATCAAAGTAACTGTCGGCTCTACGGCTCATCCGATGATGGACAACCACTACATCGAATGGATCGAAGTGCTCAAAGGCGATGTCGTCATGAGAAAGTATCTCAAACCAGGAGAGGCACCGAGCGCGGAATTTCCGATGGAATTTTCCGACGAAATCATTGCGCATGAATACTGCAACATCCACGGACTGTGGGCAAACAGAAAGTAGGAGAAAAAATGCCGAACCTCAACGCAATAAAAATCAGCGATTCAGTCTACTGGGTAGGCGCGATCGACTGGAACATCCGCTACTTTCACGGATATTCGACTCTGAAGGGAACGACCTACAACGCATTCCTTGTCATGGCGGACAAGATCACCCTCATCGACGGCGTGAAAAAGGGTTTTGAAGACGAACTTCTTGAAAGAGTCGCTTCGGTCGTTGACCCGAAGAAAATCGAATACATCGTTTCCAACCACGCGGAACCAGATCACAGCGGCGGAATACCGAAAATCGCTGAAATCGTAAAACCTGAGAAGATCTTTGCGTCAAAAGGCGGTGTCAGAGCTCTCGCGGCTTACTATCCCGAACTTCCGGTCGAAGCAGTTGCGGACGGCGGCGAACTCAGCCTCGGCAACAAAACGCTGAAATTCATGGAAACGAAAATGCTCCACTGGCCAGACAGCATGTTCTCGTATCTTGCCGAAGAGGAAGTTCTTTTCAGTCAGGACGCTTTCGGAATGCACTTGGCTACGAGCGAGCGTTTCGATGACGAACTTCCGTGGTCGCTTCTGGTCGATATGTCGACAGGCTACTATGCGAATACCATTACGCTTTACAGCCCGTTCGTTCAGAATCTGCTGAAGAAAGTGGCTGCAAGCGGCCTTACTTTCAAAGTTGTCGCACCTGACCACGGCCCGGTTTGGAGAAATATGGATAACTTCGCGGAAATGCTGAAGTATTACGACAAATGGTCTGCGAGAAAAACCGACAAAAAAGCAGTCATCGTCTATGATTCGATGTGGCACTCGACAGAAAAAATGGCGCGCTGCATCGAAGACGGCCTTGTATCGCAGGGGATCAAGGTAAAATCACTATTTTTGCAGTCATGCGACAGAAGCGAAGTAGCTACCGAAATGCTTGACGCATCGGCAGTGATCGCGGGCGCTCCAACGATCAACAACGAGATCTTCCCCTCGATGGCGGATGTTATGTGCTATCTCAAAGGGCTCAAGTTCAAAACGCCTTTTGGTGCGGCATTCGGCTCATACGGCTGGAGCGGCGAAAGCGTGAAATACCTTTCCCAAATGCTGGCTGACATGGGCTGCGAAGTTATAGGAAACGTAAAATCGCTTTATGTTCCAAGTGAAGAAGTAAAAAAACAGTGCTTCGAACTCGGTAAAGAGATCGGAGAAAAGATCAACAATAAAAACTAGGAGGAAACTATGGACAAGTATGTATGCGGAATCTGCGGTTATGTTTACGACCCCGAAAAAGGCGATCCAGACGGCGGAATCGCTCCCGGAACCCCTTTTGAAGCTATTCCTGAAGACTGGGTATGCCCGGTTTGCGGAGTAAGCAAGGACAATTTCTCGAAAGCATAGTCTTAAAAAATGACTTTCAATCCCGAAGATTCTTTTTTTATTATCCTCAACAAACAAAAAGGCTTTTCTTCTAACGGCGAGCTTAACTTTCTGAAAAGACTGCTGAAAATCAAAAAAGCAGGTTTCTGCGGAACTCTCGACCCATTGGCTAGCGGAGTTCTTGTAGTCGCGGTGAACAAAGCGACAAAACTGATTTCTTTAGCAACTGATTTCGACAAAGTTTATTCCGGAAAGATAAAACTCGGTTTCACGAGCCAGAGTTTGGATCTTGGAACTGAACTTGTGGAGTCAGGCACTGTTCCCGAAGTTATCGACTGCGACTCAATAGTCAAAAAATTTCAAGGAGTTATTCAACAGATCCCGCCCGTTTACAGCGCGCTGAAAATTGACGGCGAAAGAGCTTACAGGCTGGCAAGAAACGGAAAAACTCCCGAAATGAAGGCTCGAAATGTCGAAATAAAGTCGCTTGAGATAAGACGAACCGCACACGACGAACTTTCGTTTTTCGTAAGATGTTCGAAAGGGACTTACATCCGCACTTTAGCCGGCGATATCGGCGGATTCTTAGGCTGCGGAGCAGTCCTCACCGGGCTCATCCGGCGCGAAGTCGGCCCGTTCAGACTTGAAAACGCCGTTTCGATGGAAGAACTCAAGAAAGATCCCGGAAATGTCTGCAAAGCGATCCTTTCAGTCCCAGGATTTCTCTCAGGCAAAAACTCATGCACCGTTGATGAAGAAGGATTCAACTATCTCAAAAACGGCAACGATATCAGCAAGTTGAATCTCGACTTAGAAGAAGGACTGAACCTTCTCAAATTCAACAGAAAAGTCTTTCTCATAGTCGAAAAAAACGGGGAAAAAGTCTCTTATTTCGCGTTTGTGTAGCGATTTTATCCGACAAGATTTTTATAAAGTTCGACGAATCTGTCGCTTCTTTTGATGACCGAAATTTTGTCGAGCGAGCATGAAACAAGCCCTTCAAGACCGCATCCGCCCTCTTTTGTCTGAATCTGCTCAAGATATTCTTCGCTTGAAACCGTGACGGCGTCGCTGTAGACGATCCCGCCTTTCAGGAAGTTTATGTCGCCGTAAAATTCGAGTTTTTCCGGAACGAAAACTTCGCGTCCAAGGTTCAGAAGTCCGAAGTCGTAAGACCAGAATTTGCCCTGAAAACGGATGTCGTGAAGCGAAAAAACGGTTTTTACATTTCTCAAATTATCGTCCTGTCCGCAGATTTCACGAAGATAAACCGGAACAAGCGCCGTGTGCCAGTCGTTGCAATGGATAACGTCAGGTTTCGAAATTTTCGCGTATTCAAGAACAGCTCTCGAAAAGAATATGAAGCGCTCCGAATTGTCTGGATAGTCGCCGGTAATATTGCCGTAAAGCCCGTCTCTTTCAAAGTAGGGATTCGAGACAAAAACGACTTTTGCGCCGCTTTCTTCATGTATTGCCTCAAAAATTTCAGCTTTTTCATATTTTTCGCCGACCTGAACATCAAAGGAGATCCCTGTCGGAGTTATATCGAATTTTTTTCTGTTTATCGCGCTGAAACAAGGAATAACACACTCTACAACGCATTTTTTGGAAATCGATTTCAGCATCCTGGCAACGGAAGCAGCCATTGTTCCGCTTGATACGAAAGGCTTCAGCTCAGAAGCCGCAAATAAAATTTTCATGATTACCTACAATCTGATATATTCTTCGTTGTTCATATATTTTCTGAGAACTTCCGGAACTTTGACCGAACCGTCTGCCTGCTGGTAGTTTTCGATGATCGCGACAAGCGTTCTGTCGATAGCAAGTCCGGAACCATTGAGAAGATGGACAAGTTCAGGTTTCGACGAAGCGTCTCTTCTGAATTTGATGTTCGCCCTTCTCGCCTGGAAATCGCCGGTGCTCGAACAGCTTGAGATCTCGCGGTAAGTCCCCTGACCCGGCAGCCATACTTCGATGTCGAATGTTTTGACTGCGTTGAACCCCAAATCTCCGCTGCAAAGGCAGACTACGCGGTAGTGGATCCCGAGACCGCGGAGGATCTCCTCTGCGTTGAAAAGAAGCTGGTCAAGTTCTTTAAGCGACTCTTCGGGACGGCAGAATTTGACAAGTTCGACCTTGTTGAACTGGTGAAGACGGATAATTCCCTTCATGTCCTTGCCGTAACTTCCCGCTTCGCGCCTGAAACACGGAGTGTACGCCGCATATTTGAGCGGAAGGACCGCATCGTCCAGAATTTCATCACGGTGCATATTGACAAGGCTGACCTCTGCTGTCGGGATCATGAACATGTCGTCAGTCGTCTTGTAGGCATCGTCTTCGAATTTCGGAAGCTGGCCTGAACCAGTCATCGTTTCGCGGCTTACCATAACCGGCGGAACGATCTCGGTGTAGCCGTTTTTCGCAGCATTTTCAAGCATATAATTCATAACAGCTCTTTCAAGACGGGCCATTTCCTTCTTGTAGACAATGAAACGCGAACCGCTGAGTTTTACGCCGCGCTCGAAGTCGATAGTATTTGTTGCGATGTCGAAATGTTCTTTCGGCTGAAAGTCGAAAACAGGCTTTTCGCCCCACATCGAAACGACCGGATTGGACGAGTCGTCCTTGCCGAGCGGCGTGTCGTCAGCCATCATGTTCGGGATCGAAAGAAGGATCGTGTCGATTTTATCTTCGACTTCTTTTACAAGCGGACCGAAAGCCTTGACTTTGTCGCTGAGCTCCTTGAGTTCCTCTTTTATCGCCGCTTTTTCCGCATCCGTGCCGTTTTTCATCACGAGCGGCATCTCTTTCGAACGGGTCATCTGTTTTGCGCGGGTCTGTTCCGATTCGGTGATGAGAGCTTTTCTCTTCTCGCTGAGTTCGATAACCTGGTCAACGACTGTAAGATCCTTGAAATTTCTGTTCTGAAGGTTGAATTTAACCTTTTCCGGATCTTTGAGTATCAGTTTGATGTCAAACATTTTACACCTCTATAAATAAAAAAACCGCGCTATGATAGGCAGAAAGGCTTTATTTGCAAGTTTTTACTATATCAGCAATAAAATCAGTACCTTCCCTTGAAGTTATCCTGCATTTCAGAATCGTTCCCTCTTTTTCGCCTTCAAGGTTCGTGATTATCGTGATCCCGTCGATTTCAGGCGCCTGATTCCAGCATCTTCCGACCGGAACTTTGAGTTCGGGGTCAATTCCTTCGTAAAGCACTTCGACCTCTTGCCCGATGAATCTTTCAAGGCGTTTTTCCATGCATTCGTGAGTCGCCTTTTCGATTTCGGCAAACCTTGCGTCAGCCGTTTTTGAAGCAACAGCGCGCATTTTGAACGATGCCGAAGACTCCTCTTTCGAATATTTGAAAGCGCCGATATAGTCGAAAAGCCCTCTTTCAATGAAGGCCTTAAGCAGTTCATGATCCTCTTTTTTCTCAGCCGGGAAAGATGAAATCACTGTCGTTCTGAGGAGATAATTTTCGCCGAAAACATCTTTTATCATCTCGATCAGGTCGTAGATATCCTGTTCGCTGTAACGCCTGTTCATCGCCTTTAAAACTGTGCTTGAAATATGCTGGATCGGCACTTCGAGATAGTTGTGCATTTTTTCGGAATCCCTGATGGTCTCAAGCAGTTCTCTGTCAATCCCCGACGGATAGAGATACATCACGCGGAATCTGAAATCGCCTTTCAGAGCGTTGATAGCGCGGATGAGCTTTTTGAGCGACGAATTTGTTTTCGAGCCGTACTGAGTCGTATCCTGAGCAATGACAACAATTTCCCTAACCCCTGTTTTTATCAGGTTTTCCGCTTCGGCAATAATATCTTTCAGCGGACGTTCGCGGTATCTTCCGCGGATATGCGGGATCGCGCAGTAAGCGCAGAAGTTGTCGCAGCCGTCTGCAATTTTGAGATAAGCTGTCCACGGAGAATAAGTGAGGACACGTCCCATCGAGGAAGTGTAGAGGAAATCGGACTTTCCGCCTTTTCCTCTGTAGCCTTCGTTCCAGTGCGCAGAGACGATCTTTTCTATATTCGGAATGTCGTTCACGCTGAAAATGAAATCGGCTTCCGGAAGCATTTCTCCCAGATTCGGATAAAGCTGCGGCAGGCACCCCATAACAGCGATCTTCGCCCCTTTTTTCAAGCCTCCGTGAAGTTCGAAAAACGAATTGACCGACTCCTCCCTTGCATCGTTTATAAAACTGCATGTGTTGAGGATCACCAGATCGGCCTTAGCCGAACTTTCGGCTATAACCCAGCCTTTATCGAGGAACTGTGCTATAACGACCTCGGAATCGACCCTGTTTTTCGGGCATCCTAGCGAGCAGCAGAACAACATTTTTTTCATAGATCTCTCCCAATCAAGAAAAAACAAAAACCTGCGGTTTATAGCACGATAGAGAGTTTTTCCAAAAAATTCTTTATTGAAATCAAATTTATTAAGAGTAAAATCGCCGTCGGTTTTTTTTATTTTTCGAGGTGAAAAATGAACAGTATCTACATTCTTGTTTTTTCGCTTTTGTGGGTAATCGTCGCCTACTTCTGGTACGGCAACAACATTATCAAAAAGAAACTTATCGATCCGGTTGACGAGAATCCGACTCCGTCGCATGCCATGAATGACGGTGTTGATTTTTACCCGGCTCCTTCGATAGTCCTTTTCGGACATCACTTCTCCTCGATCGCAGGCGCAGGTCCCATCGTCGGTCCGATCACGGCTGTAGTATTCTTCGGCTGGGGTCCTGCCGCGATATGGCTGCTTGTCGCAGGTGTTTTCATCGGTGCGGTCCACGATTATCTTTCTCTTATGATCTCAGTACGCCATCAGGGAGTCAGCATTCCCGATAATGCAGAAAAATATGTTTCAAAGCGGGCGAAATTCCTCTTCCTGGTTTTTGTCTGGCTCACGATCATCCTTGTAATCTCGGTCTTCGCCAATATGGCGACAGTAGCGCTTATCAAAAAAGCTGAACTTGTGATCCCGACTTTCGCGCTCATTCCTCTTGCAATGCTTTTCGGTGTCATCAGTAAAAACAGATGGCTGCCTCTCTGGGCAAACACGATAATCGCGATCGCCGGACTGATTTTCCTTATCTGGCTCGGCTTCAAGTTCCCGATTACGGTCGGCACGGAAAAGACCGCTTATCAGATCTGGTTCACGCTTCTCATGATCTACGTTCTCCAGCCGCGCGACTACATTTCAAGCTGGGTCCTCATCATCGGCATAACACTGGCGTTTATCGGGATTATTGTAGTTCATCCCGACATGAACGCTCCTTTTGTTATTGAAGAAACTTTCAAAGATTCAGCTCAGGGACCGCTCGTTCCATTCCTTTTCATAATCATTGCATGCGGCGCTGTTTCCGGTTTCCACAGCATCATCGCTTCGGGAACGACTTCCAAGCAGCTTGACAAAGAGAAAGACGCGATGTTCGTAGGCTTCGGCGGAATGCTCATGGAAACTATCATCGGCATAGTCTGCGTTATCATCGCAGGCGCTGCTCTGACATGGGGAACCGGAGACGGCCAGCTTCAGAATATTTTTAAATCAGGCGGTCCGCTCACTGTTTACGGAAAAGGTTTCGGCAGACTTACATCCTTTATTTTCAACAGTGAAGTCGGTCCTGTCATCGGCGTTACTATCGTCAACGTCTTCATCATGACGACTCTCGACACAAGTGTCAGACTTGCGAGATTCCTCACGAACGAAATGGTAGGCGACAAACTTCCCGCAAAACTTCAGAACAAGTATTTCTACACGGTAGTCGCGATAATTCCGGCATTCCTGCTCGGCATCACCGATTCGTGGGCAAGTGTATGGCCTCTTTTCGGTGCGGCGAACCAGCTTGTTGCGGCTCTCGTTTTTATTATTTTGACTGCTTACTTCTATTCGAAGAACAAACCGATCAGATATACGCTATGGGCGACGATTTTCATGCTTGCCATGACGATTTT
>CACZFE010000021.1 GCA_902780365.1 uncultured Spirochaetales bacterium | reverse complement strand
AGGATCGTCGGTGCAAACTCCGCTAAAATAGAAGAAACGATAACCAAACAGATCGCTGTGGGCGAAGCGCTCAAGGCGAAAGGTGTAAAAGATCCTTACGCCGAGATCGTGAAGAACGGAAAAACGAAGTTCATTCCGCCGAAAAGAGAGGCTCCGGCTGTTTCTCAGGATGTCTATAAAGTCGAGATCCCTGCTCACGCTCCGGTCTGGGGCAGCGATGACGCGCTTGTCACGATGGTTCTTTTCGATGACTTCGAATGCCCGTTCTGTTCAAGGCTTTACGGCACTTACGAGCAGCTTAAAAAAGATTATGCCGGCAAGATCAGGATCGCTTTCGTAAACCTTCCGCTCGCTTTCCACAAAAAGGCTAAAGATGCGGCTTACGCGGCTGCTGCGGCGCACAAACAGGGAAAATTCTGGGAAGTTTATTCTTTCCTTTTCACGAGGCAGAAAGAATGGAACAAACTTGAGAATTTCAAGGAGTGGCTTGAGTCGAAAAAGGAAGAGCTTCCTGTTGAATGGGAGCAGTTCCAGAAGGATATGGAAAGCAAAAATATCGAAAATCTTGTCGCGGAAGACATCAAAACCGCTACTTCGCTCGGTCTGCGCGGAACTCCTGCTTCGTTTGTCAACGGCAGGTTCATAAGCGGTGCACTTCCGATCGAATCTTTCAAAAAAGTCATTGACGAAGAGCTCAAAAAGGCTGAGAGCAAAGGTTTGAAAGGCGATGCTCTCTACCGTGAGATCATCAAGGACGGAAAGCCGGCTGTCGCAAAAACCAACGGCAACAAAGCTGAAAAAGAAGATCCGAACAAGATTTATCAGATCAAACTCAGCGGAAACGAGGCCGTTAAAGGGGCGAAAAACCCGAAAGTCACGATAATCGAGTTCTCTGACTTCCAGTGTCCTTTCTGCAGCAAGGCGTTCGCAACGGTAGAAGGTGTCGCGGAAAAATATAAAAACGATGTCAGAATCGTCTACAAGAACCTTCCTCTCGGCTTCCACAAAGAGGCAAAGCCGGCTGCGCTTTTCGCTCATGCAGTAAAGAGGCTCTACGGCGACGAAAAGTTCTTCAAGCTTGCCTCTGTTCTCTATGCGAAGCAGAACGAATGGAAAACAAATACTGAAGAAAAGTTCGCGTCTTATGCAAAAGAGATCGGTGCTGACTGGGCGAAGGTAAAAGCCGAAATCACAAAACCCGAAACCGAAAAAGCTGTCTCGGAAGACATAAACGAAGGCGGGAACCACAATATTCGCTCGGTTCCTTCGTTCTTTGTGAACGGCAAAAAAGTTTCCGGTGCAAAACCGGCCGAAGTTTTCGAGTCGATGATTGAATCAATAATTGAAGAAAAGAAATAATGAAGAAAATTCTCGTTGTCGATTCGGACGAACAAGTCGCTTCGATCCTTACTTTGAAGCTGAAGCGTGACGGTTTCGAGACTGCTTCTGCAGGCTGTTCCGCGGATGCGCTTGAAATTATTTCCGATTTTAAGCCGGATCTCATCGTTTCGGAGATGATCCTTCCGAAAATGAGCGGTATAGACTTCATGAAAAGGGTCAAGATGAACCCTGAAATGATGCGGATCCCGTTTGTTTTCCTTTCATCGTCACGCGATGTCGAAAACAAGATCCTCGCTCTCGACATGGGGGCGGCGGCAGTTTTCGCGAAACCTCTTTTCATCAACGATTTTATCAAAAACATAAAAAAAATTCTTGGTAAATACGAACTTGAAGAGAGTGCTGAGAGCGACGAAACCAAGCCGGAAGGCGATATTTCCGATATTTCGGTGCTGAATATCCTCGGTATCATGTCCGAAAACAAGGCATCCGGTGAAATTGAATTTTCAGCTTCATCCGACAAAAAAGGGACGATTTTCTGCAATTCCGGAAATGTTGTCCGCGTAGAGACCGAAGTCGGCGAAAACCGTGACGGAATGGAGGAGCTGTGTAAGATCCTTTCGTGGTCAGACGGCACTTTTTCGGTCAATTACGGAGATGTGGAAGTTACATCCAACATTTCTCTTCTGCAGGATGAAATCATTGAAAAAGCGTCCGAATGGTTCCGGGAATATACAGAAGTTCTCAAAAGTATGCCGCCGGTTGATACTGTTATTTATCTCGATTTCGATAAATTTGTCGAAAATCTGAACAGACTTCCAGACGATGCCGACGCTGTCATCAGAAACATCGCGGAACAGGGAAGCAGGATAGGCGACATAATTGATTCGTGCGGCGGTGACAGAAAGAAAACCGCGGCCTGTCTGAAGCAGCTTTTCGGGCTTTCGCTTATATCCGTGGAAAATCCAAACGAAGAAAAATTGCCGGAAAACAGCGGCAAAATAGCCGTAAATACTGAAAAAAGCGTTGACAAAACCGAAGAAGAGGCGGAGAGCGCGGAAGAAATTCCTGTCGAAGAGCCTGCTCCGAAAAAATCGGGCAAAGGGATGGTTCTGATCCTTCTTCTGGCTTTGCTTGCGGCAATTGTGATTTTTATTTACTTTAGAGGTTTGATATGAAAACATTAATCAGTGCGGAAGAACTTAAAAAAAGAGTCAAAGAACTCGGAAAACAGATATCCGAAGACTACGAAGGAAAGGAATTTACTTTTCTTCTCGTTCTCAAGGGAAGCACTATTTTCGGAGCAGACCTTTTCAGGGAGATAAAGTCGCACCGAGTAGAGCTGGACTGCATCAGGCTTTCGAGCTACAAAGGGACGAAAAGCACTGGGAGTGTCTCGATGGATCATGGCGAACTGGCTCGCTTTGAAGGAAGGAACCTGCTTGTCGTCGAAGACATCGTCGATACGGGAACGACTCTTTCGTTTTTCCTCAAAGAACTTGAAAAAGTTAAACCCGAATCGGTGAGGATCTGCTCACTTTTTGAGAAAAAAAAGGTGAATCAGGGGAAGGTCAAGGTCGATTACCTCGGTTTTGACATAGGAAACGAGTTCATCGTTGGTTACGGACTTGACTACAATCAGAAATACAGAAACCTCCCCGACATCGAAATCTACGAAGGCGAAAATGATTAGCTCCGAAATCGAAATCCCGCTTGAGGAATTTGCAGACAAAACCTTTGATTTCAAAGAACTTTTTGGCAAAGAACACGTTGAAGCCGAAATCGGTTTCTGCAGCGGACATTTTTTAAGCGAATACGCAAATTCAAAACCCGATACAGGCTTTTTAGGGATTGAATACAGCCGGAAATTCTTCCTCCGCGGCGAAAAAAATCTGAAAAGAAGACTCAATCAGGATAACGTCCGCATCGTCTGCTTCGAAGCTGTTGCGGTTATGCGCGAACTTGTTCCGTTTGCGTCTCTTGACGCGATACACATCTACTTTCCTGATCCGTGGCCCAAGAAAAAACACCACAAATTCAGAACTGTCCGCTTTGAAAACCTCATCATGCTCCGTAACCGCCTCAAAAAAGGTGGCAAACTCTTCATCGCGACAGACCATCCCGAATACGCCGAATTTATGGAAAAGGAGATCGCTCTCACCGGCGCGTTTTTCAAGCGTCTTCCTTACGGCGGCGACGACAGACCCATAAAAACCAAATGGGAAAAAAAACAGATCGCGGACTGCTGGGAGATCCATTACTTCCTGCTTGAAGCGATATAAACCGAAGCACTTGCAAAAGTCATATGAAACTCCGAATTTGTATGGATGGAGTTGATAAAGTTTCCTTGCCATTTCAACCCAAATAATTGATTTGACTGACGGGAACTGAACGAAACTATAAAAATGGTGTCATATATGCCGGAAGGCAGGTTGTTTCGCCATTTTTATGGAAATCTTTTGTGTAAATCAGGTATCTTTCACCGACACGCGACGAAAACTTTTCGCAGAAAGCATCAAGTGATTTGTGTGTCTTGTATCCTGATGACTTGACTTCTATCGGACAGAGCTTATTGCCTCTGGAAAGCAGAAAATCTATTTCGTAATTGTGGTTGCTCTCTGTCGGGAAAGTGTAGTAAAAAAGCTCGTTTCCGCCGCTTCGCAGCATCTGAGCGACTAAATTTTCATAGATATAGCCTAAATTAGCTTCAAGTTTATCGCTTAGCAGTCTGCTGTAAATCGTGTTTTCGGTAAAGGACTTGTCACGGAAGGCAAGAGTCACAAAAAGCCCGGTGTCCGCGACAAACATTTTGTAACGGTAGATGTTTTTGGTCATCGGCATTCCAATGACAGGGTCGTTGACGTGATATGCCAGAGAAACTGTCATGCTGTCAGCCATGTCAGCCACAATTTCTGCAACACGCATGGCATCCTGATTCGGCAGCACACTTGAAACCTGATAGCGTCCGGCATTGCCTGTCAGCTGCGAAGGAATTGCGTCGAAAAGCTGCGAAGCCCTGCCGCTGCCGTCTATTTTGTTGAAATCATCTTTGTAAAGTTCGATTATTTCGCGCTTTTTTTCATCCACAGCCTGTAAATTGTTGGTTTGAAGGTATGTGTCAACAGCCTGCGGCATACCACCGACAAGCATGTAAAGGCGCAGATCGCGCATTAGTTTGCGGTGCGAACTTTCGAGTGGTTTCTTCATATCCCAGAACTTTTGCAGAATTTCGAAAGTGCTTTCGTTCCCCAAAGCCCGGTAAAATTCCTCAAAATCCATAGGATAAAGTGTCATTCTTGTCTCTTCGGAAGGGATTACGATGTCACGAACATTCTTTTTGATCGAGAGCAGCGAGCCTGTTTCTATGTAATCGTATCTGCCGTCTTTTACCAGATATTTTATTGCCTGCCGTGCCAGCGGCTGAAGCTGCACCTCGTCGAAAATGATTGCAGACTCGCGCTCGTAGAGAGTGATGCCGGTTTCAATCTGAAGGTGCATAAAGAAGAAATTCAGATCGCTCATATCGTCAAAAAGTGCATTGATTTTTTTTGGAACATGAGCGAAATCAATAAGAATATAGGATTTATACTCATTTTTTGCGAACTGCTCGACAAGCGTGGATTTTCCGACACGTCTTGCTCCTTTCAGCAACAGTGCGGAAGTGCCTTTCCGTTCCTCTTTCCACCTGAGCATTTTGTCGTAAAGTTTCCTTTTGAAAATCATGAAAACCTCATTTTTAAATTCCTAACAAAAACAGCATCTTATAACATATTTGCGGAAAATCGCAAAATTTTTTTTATCAAATCTGCGGAAATCCGCAAAATTTTTTCAGCCGAAAATGCGGAAATCCGCAAAATTTGCGTCGAAAATCGCGAATTCCCCAAAACCCGCAGAAATCATATAAAAGTCCCAAATTTGTATTGATGAAAACTCAGAATTTGTATGGATGAAAATTCTGAATTTGTATTGATGAACTTGACAAATTTGTATTGATGAGTTATGTTTCTTTAGTCTTTTCCGGAGGTTGTGATGGAAAGAAAAAATTACAAAGAACGAATTGTTGATGCAAAAGTTGAGGAGTATCTGGGAGCTGCCGGAGCTGTCTGCGTTGAAGGGTGCAAATGGTGCGGAAAAACCTGGACTTCGGAGCATCACAGCAAAAGCGCGGTCTATATCGGTGATCCTGCCGGAAACTATTCGAACAGAATTCTGACACAGATTTCGCCGCTCACGGTTCTTGAGGGCGAGACGCCGCGCCTGATTGACGAATGGCAGGAAGTTCCGCCGCTTTGGGATGCCGTGAGAAATGTCGTTGACAAGCGTGCGCTCAAAGGCCAGTTCATTCTGACAGGTTCCGCGACACCGAACAGGGAAGGCAAAATGCACAGCGGCGCAGGGAGGATAGTACGCCTCAGAATGCGTCCGATGTCTTTGTTCGAATCGGGAGATTCTTCCGGAAAAATTTCGCTTTTTGACATTTGCAGCGGCAGATTCGCAAACGAACTCACCGGCGAAGTCGATCTGTCCGAAATCATTTATCTCATTCTGCGCGGCGGCTGGCCCGGTAATATCGGAGCCAAGGTAAATCAGGCTTCGGTTATGGCGGAATCATATATTCAGGCGGTTCTTGACGAGGATATTGAAAGGATCGAAACCGCAAACCGTGACCGGACAAAAATGAGAAAACTTCTTCGTTCTCTCGCGAGGAACGAAAGCACTGTCGTTTCACTCAGAACTTTGCAGAAAGACATCTTGGAGAAAGATGATTCTTCTTTGGAAACAGGAACGATTTCGGCATATCTGGAAGTTTTTGAAAAGCTCTTCCTTTTCGACAATATCATGCCGTTTTCTTCAAACATCCGCTCTTCAATCCGTGTGAAACAGCAGGAAAAACACCATTTTGCAGATCCTTCTCTTGCCTGTTCGCTTCTTCACGCTACTCCTGAAATTCTGCTTAAAGATTTGAATACATTGGGCTTTTTGTTTGAGGCAATGTGCGAAAGGGATCTTAGGATATATGCAGATTCATTCGGCGGAAATCTTTATCACTATCAGGATTATTCAGGCAAAGAGATCGATGCAGTTGTCGAAATGCCTGACAGTTCGTGGAGTGCTGTAGAAATCAAGCTCGGAGCGCACCAGATTGATGAGGCGGCAAAGAATCTTCTTTCTATAAAAAACAGCTTTCTTGCAGACAAAAACAGCAAGCCGCCGTCATCGCTGATCGTTGTCTGCGGGATGAGCAACGCCGCGTATCTCCGTCCTGACGGGGTTTATGTTGTTCCGATTACGGCTCTGAAAAATTGAGGTTTGTGCCGGCTGATATGAAAAAACTGATAATTACAATATTTTTATTGCTTTTAACCGCTTGTGCATCTGTTCCGACCGGCACCAAAACTGAATCTCCGAAAGCCCGTTTTGTTTTTCTCCACAAAAATGGTTTTTACGGTCTGCTTGATGAGAACGGGAAGGAGATTGTTCCGGCTGAGGAATATCTTTACATCGATAAAGTACGGGACGGTATGATCCCTGCTTTTACAAAAGAAAAAAAGTTCGTTTTTCTTGATGAAACCGGCAGAAAGATAAAAGATGTCAGTTTTTACGACATCAATCCTCTTTATACACAAGATTTACTCGGTGTCGCCGATGTTAAAACCAGGAAATGGGGATTTGTCGATAAAGATCTGAATTATGTCATAGAGCCGCAATTTGACGCAATCGGTTATTATTTTGTTGACGGAATAGTCGGCGCAAAGCAGGGCGAATTGTGGGGAATAATAGACAAAAGCGGAAAATATATTCTTGAACCTCAGTTTAAAGATGATGAACTGGAAGGTTACAATCAGGGAACACTTGTCATTTCAAGAGGCGGTAAAATAAGAATTGTTGATATGAAAAATGCTAAGATTCTGGAGGCAGAATACGATGAATTATACGGAATGGCTGGCAACAAAGCCGTTGTCAGAAAAGATTCTTCAATTTATCTCAATTCATGGGAAAACAAAGAGATTTTTCTTATGAAAAAGCCGAGCGGAATACTTTATAGCATGTATAGAAATTCTATAGGAAACAACCGTTTTTATCTTAACTACAAAGAAGAAGGTGAAAAAGAGGAACATTATACTATTTTTGATATCGCAAGCGGCGAAAAAATCTGTGATATAATCAAAAAGAACCATGACGATGAATTTGATGAAAACTGCAATATAAAAGAAAGACCCTATTACGATGAAAAAGCGTTAGAAGAAAATGAGCAAAAAAAATACGGCAAATACGAAGAGGTCAGACACGGTTTGTACGAAACTTCGGCATCGTTCAAGCAGAACGGAAAATGGGGATTCCTTGATGAAGACGGAAATATTGTGATTCCGGCCGAATATGACAGCGTGAGCCCGTTTTATTTTGACGCGGCATACGCTAGGCAAGGCGACCGTCGTTTTATAATCGACAGAAGCGGCAGAAAAATTGTTGAAATAAAGCCGGAATGGGAAGGTGTTGACGAACTCCGTTATACCATTTGGGAATACTATGACTGGGAGCTTTCCGGTTACTGTTTCTCCGACAGAAGTGAATACTGGTATGGAAGGGAAAGAGTGGAAAAAAGAATAGAAAGGAATAAATCTAAAAAATGAAAAAGCCAATAATTTCAATGTTTTCGCGGTGAGAAAATGAACGCACTGAATCGTTTCGGCTGGTTTATGTGTTCGATAAGCATATTTTTTCTTGTGGAAGTAATAGGCAAAAATTATATTGACGGCTATCAGCTTGTCCGGTTTAGGATTGTGGCGAATTACTATGAAATGCTTCCGTATTTTGTTTTTCTGGCAGCGATGATTGATCTGTTATTTTCGGAATCTAGACTCTCCCGCTTTTTTTCTTTTTATCCTGAATCCTTTTTTGACAGAAACTGGTATCTCTTCATTCAATCGGCGTTTATGCTCTATATTTTTAAAGAACACTGGCAAGTGATTGTGTTTATTTATGTTGTTTTGCTGATTGTGAATGATGTTTTCAGAAGATGGCGCACGAAAAAACAGATGATTGTGATAGAAAATCTGAAAAAACTTTCATTTTATCCTGATTTTGATGCGACAAAGTTCAAATTCAAGCATTATCAGAAAAACTTTTTTTTAAGAAGCTGGCCTATGTTTATTGTCCCGTGGGCACTGATTGTTGTTATAAATTCTGTTTTAAGAGGCTTTCTTTTTCTTGGAATGACTATCGCTTTTCTTATTTTTGAAGTTATTAACCTGAGCAATGCAATAAAAGAGATTGAGAAAGTTGTGAATACGGAAAATATGATATGAGTTTTTTTTAAAACCTAATAATTTCAATAATTTTAATGTCGTTTTTGGTTTCCTGCGCTGTAAGGAACGATGAAACTCCTGAAAAAGTGATCAAAAAGAGCAGCGAAATCGGAAGAACAGAAGAAGATGAAGAGAAAAAACAAGAACTTCTGCTGAAAATCATCCGTGATATGACTAGTAAATATTATACTGATAAATGCCCGATGGTAAAAATTAAGACAGAATCTTTCCGAGATGAGATACAGCAGGAAATGACAAATAAAAACAGTGAAACAGATTCTCCGGAAGAAGATGAGGAAGAGGAAGGTTTTTCTATTATCGAGTATGTGAAACAGTGTATAGGGTCTATACCTGAAATAAGCAAGAACGGTCGAACTGAAGAGGTTACCAAACGGTTTTTCGCAGAAAACATGGAGTCTATGGATATCCGGGGATTGGAAAAATCTTCCTGCGAAAAAGATGGTTTTATTAGTGATGCTGAGTGTGTGAAACAAATTGACGGACAATTGGTTAAAAAAAGCGGAAAATGCGGAAACACAGAAATCTCTTTCTCCGTTCCTGTTTTGGATCCAGCAACGAATCTTGTTTTTGTTTATAAGTTTATGTATTGCGGCGTATTGTGTGCAAGTTCCGATTTGGTAGTTTATGAGCTTAAAAGCAACGGTGACTTGGAGATGAAGTACTGGTTGGGATTAATTTCATCGTAGGTTTTATGAACGAAAAATACAGAGAATATGTGATGTATGACAAACTTAATTGTAAAATAATTTACGAACAAGTTTGTGAACCAAACGACAAATACGAATGAAAAGCATAATATTTTCAACAATTTTTCTTTTTTGTTTCAGCGTTTTCGGAAAAGCTGAACCGAGACCCCATTCGACATCAGATCTCATATTTCGGACAATTATTCCTGGTATTTTTTTCGTACTTGTTATTGTGGCTGAAATTTGGTCCCGTAAAAAACAGAATACGAAAACTAAAGAACTTCAGGCAAAAGAAAAGCCGGTAAAAATTTTAGAATATTGCAAAATTTTTTTCGGATATAATGATGAGCATTCAGCACGCGCAGCTGTTCTTGGAGGAAGAATCAACGTTTCCCTATGCAATGTTCTGCTTTTTCATGACCGTATAGGATTAGTGACTGAGAAAGCATTGGAAATCGGAATAAAAGATATAAATTCCATAACAATGAAAAAAGTCCTTTGGGAAGAAATTTTACAGGTAAACTACAATGAAGTCTCAAAAAGCGGAGCAGACAACATCGCGACATTCTATCTAAAAGGAGACAAGGAAGATCTGCTATGCATAAAGAATTTCATTGAAGAAAGAATGAATAGACCGCAAATAATTGATTTGACGTGATGTGTTTTGTGCGAGAGATCAATAAAATCTAGACATTTCTTCTTGCTATTCCTAAATTTTGCGTATTTATTCCATTTTTGGTAATAAATTGATTAAGGCGTCAATTTTCAAAAAACTTGCAAAAGTCCTATGAGAAATGTTGTAGTTGTTGCGAAAGTGGTATGACTTTTGTAAAGACGAGGCGTTTCCGGATCGTTTGCAGTTTCCTTGTCATTTCAGCCAAATTACCTACAATATTAAGCTTTTTGTGATTTTTTAATTGGAAGTGATTTTTTGCACCGAATGATGAAAAACTTAATAATTTCAGTAATTTTATTGTTTCTCGCCGATTTACTGTATGCCAACGGCGGGCCCGTATTTGACAACAAGCTCGGTTCTACCGGAAACCTCACATTCGTTAAAAGGGCTGCTCTCCAGCTTGTAAAGGAAGATCTGAAAATCAAAGTTGACGGCGAAAAGGCTCATTTTCAGGTGAGATATACTTTTCAGAATATCGGCGGAGATACAAAAATACAGTTTGCTTTCCCGATGGAAACTGAAATGTTTGGTTGGAGTTGCTGGGGGGAAAAAGAACTGGAATGTCAGGCACACAGGGCTAAGGAAATAAAGAATTTTATCGAAAAAGAGAAGGCCTTTGGCTATAAAATTTCAAAAAACGGGAAGGATTTGAAGTGGTCGAAGAAATCGGAAGCAAAAAAGATCGGAGACAATCCTGATGAGGATGTGAACAAGATCAGTGAATGGTTTATCTCCGAGATCGAATTCAAAAAGTTTGAAAAGGCAGAAATCCATATCTCTTACACGATTGAATCCAGTAGAACACTCGGATTTTACAGCTGTTCAGCGATGCCGGAAATCACTTCAAGAGATATACGCTACAATTTTTATCCGGCTTCTTTTTTCGGGACCGGAACTGTCGGAGATTTGAGTGTTACCGTCGATCTCACTGAACTCAAAAAAGATAACGGCAAACTGGATGAGACCAGAGGACTCGAATTTATAGAGCAGAGCCCCGGAGTTTTAAAGTTCGAAGGAAAAAATGTTGATTTTAAAAAGGTCAAAGAATTCCTGGTCTGGTATTCCATCGAAGAAAAAGACAGATCCGATTACATAAAAGCAAAAAGGCTTCTTCCGACGCAATTTCGCATAGTTTTGCCGAACATTGCGCCTGAAAACGTGAAAAAAATGTTCGATTTTGATCCTAATACCTGCTTTGCACCCGGCAAAGAGAATGAAATCTCATTCTATTTCGATAAAAAATCTATGCCGGGATATTCCGCCATCCTTTTGAAAACTTCAAAAAACGACAAGTTCAAAGTTGTTGGCGAAATGGATTGCGATACATGGGACAGCGAGGATGTATTTGAGTACACTTCTGATAAAATCAGAAAATGTGATCTGTGCAGTGCTTCCCGTTGCGAAATGCAAAAAAAGTCAAATTGCAAATTTCCCACGGATTGTGCCTACGATCTGATTGATCCCGGAGATTATGACCCGACAAATGTCAAGGAATGCCGCATTAAAATAAAAGTCGAGCCTGCCGGAGCAACAAAAAACGCTCCGTGCATCAGCGAGATATTTATTATGCCGCATTATCTTTTTGATTAAAAGGTGATGTATGAAAAACATAATAATTTCTATATTTTTGTTGTTTTTATCTTTCGCGCTTTTTGCTGAAGAAAGAGTCACTTTTTCGAAATACGAAACGGAGCACCAGATCCTTTATTTTTCATCGAATCTTGATCCGTCGGTCATTGACAGGCTCATTGCCGATGCCGAGCGTTCCGAAGGATTCATAAAAGAGCTTTACGGCTGGACTCCGAAAAAAAAGATCGCCGTGGTTTACGACAGAGAGACCGACACGGCGAACGGCTGGTCGAATGCGTTTATGAAAAATTCAATATTTTTATACCTTTATCCGCCTGACAGATATTCGACTCTTTCGAGTTACAAAAACTGGGAATTCGGTCTGCATGTCCACGAATACACCCATTCGACGCAGATAGGGCAGGCGCGCGGTTTCCCGAGAGTTATGAATCTCATTTTCGGTGATTTCTACTTCATCGGCGGCACTGTGCCGACATGGATGCTCGAAGGTGCGGCTGTCTACAGCGAAAGTGTTTCGGAAGGTAAGGGGAGGCTCAACAGCCCGCTTTACAAAAAGTATCTATACTCCTTTTTCGATGCGGGAACCGAGCTGAAACTGGGCGGGCTTTCAGGCGTCACCGACCACTGGCTCGGCGGCAATCTGCCTTATCTTTACGGTACTTTTTTCTATGCATATCTCATTGATCATGTCGGTGCTGACGGGATGAAACGGTTTTTTGAGGAGCTGAGCGACGACTTTTTCCCGTTCCTTATGACACGCGCCGGAAAAATGGCATTTCATAAGTCGATCTACGGGCTTTACAAAGATTTTGTCCGCGAAAACAAAGAAAAAGTTCAGAAAGAAAATGTTGCGAAACCCTGGACGGAAGAGCGTTTTTCGAGAGTTTACGCTGATATCGCGGGAGAGGGTTACAGATTTTTTGCGGCAAACCAGTCGGAGAGAGGGATTTACGATTTCGACGGAAAAAAGATCTCAAAACTCAACACGATGAGTTCCGTAACATCGTTTGCCGAAAAAGACGGAAAAATGCTCTTTACCCAAACTGTGACGGATGGCGGCAGAACGAGCAGAGATGAGCTTTTTTTGAAAGAAAAAAATTCCGAAATAAGGCAGCTCACACAGAACGGAAGTGTTCTTGAAGCCTTTTTCGGGAAAAATGATGACATATTTTTCACCTCTTTCCGTGACGGAATAAACCGCATAACGCGGATCGATTACAGCGGCAAAGTCCTGAAAGAATGGGAGTTTCCGGCGATAGATTCGATATACAGCCTCTCGTTTTCCGGAGACGGCAGAGTTATAGCGTTTACCGGCAACCGTTTCGAAAGCGAAAAAAACATATTCCTGTTTGATAGTGAAAGCGGCGAACTTCGCGAAATAGAGATCGAAGGCGAGCAGTACAGCGTCTACTTTGAAAACGACGGAACCCTTGTTTTTTCAAGCGGAAACGATGAAAACATCTCTCCGATGCGCCTTGATCCTGACACAAACGAGGTCGTCAGGCTCTGCGAACCGGCTTATCCTGCGCTTTTTCCGAAAGTTCAGGATAAAAAAGTCTACTATCTCACTTTTGACAACGACGGTTTTTACCCAGATTCGTGTGAAATCAAGGCGGACAGCGGAAAACTTCCTAATGCAGTCGTAAAAGTGACCGGAAAAGGAAAAAAGGCTGAACTTCAGCACGAACTTAAAAAAGCGCATGGATATGAAGGAATGCTCCCCGCTCTCTGGTATCCGCAGTTTGCAACCAATTTCGACATCTGGCTTGTCGGTGCTACGGTGATGGGAAAATCGAACGACCAGATGCGCTCATACGACATAACTTACACCAAAACTTTCGGCGGAAGCGGCAGGCACTATGTCCTTTTGGATTACTACGACGATGCTGTTTTGCCTTCGTTCCGCACGTTTTTCACCTATTCGCACCAGACTGAAAACATTGATGAAGAGGATGTTTCATGCATTGTGACAGACAGGCTTATGCTCGGAGCTTCATCAACCGGTGTTTTATATAGAACAACAGACGCAGTGATCAACTGAATGCTCTCCTCTCAGTGAATCTCTTTTTAATCGCTCTGTTTATCGGCTTTTCTAGCAGATAATATGAGGAAATTAATTTCAAGAAAATATAAAACTTTACCAGAATATTCATCAGAAGTATTTACTGGAT
>CACZFE010000020.1 GCA_902780365.1 uncultured Spirochaetales bacterium | reverse complement strand
GAGGTTTTAAATGAAAAAAATCCTTTTTACTCTGTTGTTTTCAACCCTTTTTCTGACTCTCAACTCGTGTATCGCGATGAAAAACGATGTCGATATGGCGAAATCGGAACTTCGCGCCGAAACCACAGCCAAAATGAAGATTCTTGAAGAAAACGTGACAAAAAATGTGACTCAGTCGCTTAAAGACGAAGTGGCCAAACTCAATGCCCGTCTTGATGAAATAGAAAAAACACAGCAGACCGAAAAACAGATGCAGAAAAACAAAATCGACCTTTCGTTCAATAATCTCGAAGAACTGCGCGAAACTATAAAAGAGCTCAATCAAAGGATTGACAATGTCGATATGACGGCGCAGAAAAACTCACTTTTTTCAGAGCAGATAAATGCTCTCGACAAAAAAATCGCCGAAAACGAACAAGAACTCGCCAAGTTAAAAGAAAACATCAACTCCCAGATAGAAGGCCTCAAGCCGGTTGACAAATTCACCGTAACGAAAGAAGGCGTCGTCAGACTTCCCGAAAGCGAAAGCAAAAGCTATAACCAGCTTGTCGAATACACTAAAAGCGAAAACTGCGATCCCGCAATCGCAAGAAAAGGATGGGAAACCTACGCTGAAAAATGGTCAGAAAGCAGAAAATGCGACGTTACTTTCTGGATCGGCGAGACATACTATATGGAAAAAAGCTACAATAAAGCGATCGAAACCCTGCAGCCGATTGAAAAAACTTATCCCGGATGCGCGAAAATCGAACGCAGCTATCTCCACATCGCTTTCTCGCTTTTCCACATCGGCAAAGTAGAGGTTGCCAACGCGATTCTTGAAAGCATGAAAGAAAAATTTCAGAAAAAAACTGCTCCGGCCAAAAAAGCAGAGCCTGCGAAGAAAGCCGCTCCGGCCAAACAGCAGACAAAAACTCCAGCCAAAACCAAAAAATAATCTGAAAATTTTCTGAAAACCGCCTGAAAAAGGCAAAAAAAATGGCTCCTCGTGACGGACTTGAACCGCCGACCTAGTGGTTAACAGCCACCCGCTCTACCGACTGAGCTAACGAGGAACCTGAAAAAATATATCGAATGTAACGAACTCAAACGGGCGCAAATATACGCGATAGAAGACAATAGTCAAATAAAATCTTTTATTTTTTTGTTATGATACAGATTTTTCCTTAAAAAACAAATAGTTACACTGTAATTAAACTATTCTTCAAGGTGAAGGACTAAAGAATAAAAAAAATCCCCCGTTGCCGGGGGACGCCGTTTGAGTATTACAACATAACCTTAGGGGGAACTGATTTTCAGCTTACTTTAGCTGTCTTTTTGTGGTCTTTGAAAACCATCGGAATAAATTTTGCCGATTCAAGTGTTTCGGCTACAAAGTGCATGAATTCGCTTGTCGGCTCGGTCTGCCAGATTTTTCCGCATTCTGAGCATCTGAAAACACGTTTTTTGCCGTCAAAGAAAACAGCATTGTGATAATTTCCGTTATTTGCTTCATATATGCTTTTTCTGATCTCGAGCGACTCGCCGCCGCCGCAGCATTCACATTTTAAACTCATCTTTACCTCCAAAAATCAAAAAACACGCTTATTTAGTTGCACATTGCCCCGATTTTTCTGATTATGAAATGAACTTTTTTTGAAAAAAGTGGATAACTCTCGATTTTTATTGGTATTTTTTTGAGTATTTTTTTAAGGATAAAACTTCGGGAAACCTCTTTTCTTGACTTTTAACGCCGTAAATATAGGTTTTCGCGTTTAATTTTTATGTTCTGGAGTGAAAATTGATAAAATTTTTGAAAAACAAAATCGGTAATGATTTTGAGACTTTTTCCGAGCAGAGAAAAGGCTCCCTCAACAATTTGGATAAATTTTTTATAATTCTCACCGTTGTTCTGTGCGCACTGCTTTATCTTCCGCTTCTCGGCAACTTTTTTATGATCGATCCATGGGAAAACCACTATTCGCATGTCGCATGGGAAACGCTTGAAAAGAACTCTTTTGCGAAACTGTGGTTCCAGAACTCGAATAAATTCTGGTCAAAACCGCCGCTCCTTTTCTGGATGCTGATGCCGTTCTACAAGTTCAATATCTCGGAATTTTCAGGAAGACTGCCTGTCGCGATTTTTTCGATACTCACTCTTGCCGGCTTCTATATCCTTCTGACAAGGCTTATTTCGCGCAGATCTGCAATAATTTCAACGTTCGTACTTATGCTTTCCCCACAGTATTTCATGCTTTCGCGCCAGATAATGGTTGATCTTCCGTTTGTCGCTCTAAATACAATAGCAATGCTCTGTATGGCGGTTTATTACTTCGGAAATATCGGAGAAAACGAGAAAATATTCAAAAAAATTCCTCGGAGTGACTTTTATCTTTATCTTTTTTACTTTTTTGAAGGCTGGGCTTTTCTCGCTAAAGGTCTGCTTTCGATACTTATTCCCGGGATATCACTTTTTATTTTCATGGTTTTTACAAGGAATTTCGGTTACTTCTTCGCATGGAGACACCTTAAGAAACATTTGATCGGAGCCCTGATTTATCTTGCAGTCATAATGCCGTGGTTCGGTTATATGTGCGCAAGCGAAGGGAAAAATTTCTTTGACACTTTTATTATTTATCATCATTTTAAAAGAACAACCGGTGAAATACACAAACCTAACGATCTTTACACGCTTTACGTCAGGATTTTAGGTTACGCGCTGTTTCCGTGGAGTGCCTTTATTCCGGCAGCTCTCTATAATTTCCTCACAAAAAAGGATGAAGACAACGAAAAAATCAAAAAACTTTTCTTTTTCAGCTCGTTCATAGGACCTTTCCTGTTTTTCTCGTTTTCTTCCACAAAATTTTATCACTATATTGCTCCGGTAGTCCCGTTTCTTGCAATATTTTTAGGTATTTATATTGAAAAACTCTGGATTGCTCGCTGGACTTTGGCTATAAAAGTCGAAGCTCTGATCTCAATATTCCTGGTTGCGGCGATAGGCCGCGATATCGGCGACAAGCATACGCTTTTCCTTCATCTTGTAACTTTCTACAACACAAGAAATGTTCATGTTACTGCTTCATGGGAAATCACAATAATTTCTGTTTTCACCATTTTCTGTTTGGTTATTCTTTCAATGATTTTCTCAGGTTTTATGCAAAAGAAAGGTTTTTATGCCCTTTTTACACTCAGTGCAGTGTTTATGGTTTACTATTTTGCCGTGCCGCTCCCCGAAATTTCAAAATACTACTCTTTGAAGCCGCATGTCGAAGCTTATCTGAAAGACAGTCCTGAGAGGGCCCCGATTGCAGATTATTACAAATGGTTAAGAAAATCAGCAGGTTTCTGGCTTAAAAACGAAATTACTTTTCTTCAGATGGACAAAGAGAAAAACGTTATAAGATTTTTTGACAAACCGGGTGTCCAGTATGTGATTCTACGTGACCCCGACAAAAAACGCTTTGAATCGCTGATGAAAAGGATAAACAAAAGAACCATAGTCATTTACAGCGGTGCAAAAAATTCTCTTCTTAAAGTTTACGGAAAAGGGCACGAACGCGACATATCTAAATCAAGTGATTATATTGTTCAGAATCTTCCTGAAAACCTTATAAAATCAAATGTTATTTTCGATAATGTGATAAAACTCGAAGGTTTTTCCATCGACAGCGGAAATCTTATTGAGCGTGAAGGAAAATATTTTGCAAAAGAAGGAACAACTATCGGTATAACACTCTATTTCAGATCTATAGCTGACAAAATAAACAAGGATTATGATGTCTTTCTTCACAACGAAGGAAATAATAAGGACAAGCGTACAAAAGGTGACGGAAATATGGCTGACGGCACTTATCCGACAGATTTCTGGAAAAAAGGTGAGATCGTAAAGCATCCAATCAAAATAAAGATTCCTAATGGTTCACAGAATAATTACTATACCTCCTATACCGGCTTATATCAGGAAGAGTACAGAGCGAATATAACCAACAAAGATGAAGTGAAAGAAAGCGACAACAGAGCTGAAATCCTTAAAATCTACCTCGACAGGTAAAAAACTTCTATATTATTAAAATTATTAGTATTTTCTATTGAACTTGTCATAATTATCTGATTTTTTAAAGATTCAACTTCCTTAAAGAGTATTTTTTTAGTTTCATCATCTACAAAAACAAAAATGTCGTCTATCAGAAATATAGGAAATTCATTTTTTTCAGCATAAACACTGAGTTCCGCAAGTTTTATCAAAAAAGATGTTATATAGGTTTCACCCATCGAAATATTGTTTTTAGCGGAACCGACTTCTGTCGTGATGTTTATGTTATCAAGATGCGGACCATAAACTGTAAAGCCCTTTTCAAGTTCTTTTTCAAGTTTTCCTTCAAGTTTTTCAGCACAATTTTCTTCGGCATTATAAGTAAAAAAGACTTTCATTCCTGAAAATAGTTTTTCTGAAAGAAATCCTATCTTTCTGTTGATTGTTTCACATGAAACATTTCTCTTTTTCCTTATTCTGTCGATAAGAGGCACTGCAGCTGCATTCAGATATTTTACGACTTCGGCATTTTTCTCCTTAAGAGCTGCATTTTTGTTCCTTATGAATCTTATATATTCGCTCATATCGTCAAAATAGCTGTCATCTTCTACAAAACATATTCTGTCGATAAAATCACGCCTGAATTTAGGACTCCCGCTGACTATAAACATATCGTCTGGAGAATGAACAACAGGGTATGATATTTTAAGAAGATCTTTTCTCGACGAGATATTTCCGTCGATAATAATCTTTTTATTCCCTTTTCTGTCGTAACCTATCGAAACTTTTCTGGAATATCCTTCAAAATCATCAAAAAGCGATTCAATGTAAAAATTCTGGCTGTCCTTTGAAATACAGTCTTTTATATCGTAAGTTTTGAATGATTTTCCGCTTGAAAGAACAAAACAGGCTTCAAGAACAGAAGTTTTTCCTGATCCGGTTTTTCCTTTTATCAGTAATTTATGGGGTAAATTTAATGAAAAATCAGAGAGAGATCTGAAATTTGATATGAAAACAGAATTTATTTTCATAAAAATCAGACTCTAAGCGGCATTACCATGTGAATATAGAAGAAATCATCGGATTCTTCCTTTATAGTCATCGCTTTATTCGGGGAATCCTCAACTATGACATTTACGTTGTTGTCATCAATAACATTTATAACATCAAGAAAATATTTAGCATTTACAGCAACGCTCCTCTCTGTTGAAAAACCTTTTTCAATAACTATTTCATCAGATGAGTTACCGCCTGAATTCGAACTTGCTGTAAGTTTAAGAACATTTTCTTTGAAAAAGTATTTTGAAGTCCATATTTTGTCTTCTGTATTAAGAACGATGACGACCCTCTTGATAGCTTCAATAAGTTCCTTTCTGTTTATTACAGCGGCTTCCTTGCTGTTAAGAACGTCATAGGAACTGACTATCGACTGATATTTCGGAAACTCGTTTTTAAAGAGTCTTGAAATAAATGTAACGTTATTTTTCTTTATGAATATTTTTTCTTCCTTGTCATTATCTATTGCTATCTGAGCCTCTTTGCACTCAGCAAAAATTTTGGTTATTTCGGCAAAATTTTTTCCCGGGATCACTATTCCGTTCTCAAATTCTTCGATATCAACGTTGAAATTTTTGATTTTTAAAACAGAAAGCCTGTGAATATCAGTAGTTACCATATCTATTGAAGTTGTTCCGTCATCAGCTTTAACTTTTGTTATAAGAACTCCTGAATAAGCTTTGTTTGACTGAAAAAACTCACTCATTGAAAACTGAACTTTTTTGTAGAGAGAAATGAATTTGCTTATATCTATATTCTTATATTCTTTTGAAGTATCTGAAATTTCAGGAAAATCTGAAGGCTCAGAACACGGTACTTTATATTCAGACTTGCCGGTCGTGATATCAAGAATGTTATTAGATTCGTCGTAATCAAAAATTACTATTTCAGATCTGGAAAGACGGCATATATCATGAATCGATCTCGCCGGAACAGCTATTTTTCCTTCCTGAACAGATTCTTCAAGGTTTATTTTTGCTATAACTGTTATTTCAAGGTTTGTTGCGCTTAATGTACACTCGTTATTCTTAAAGCTGAAAAGAATGTTAGTGAGAATCACCATAGGATGCTTTTTTTCAATACATGAGCTGCAGTAATCAAGAGCCTTGAGAAGCTCGTCTTTTTTGAATGTTAATTTAATCATAATACTCTCCTAATTAAAAAAAACATTTATAAATAGCCTTGTTATAATGTTTGAAGTTTTAAAATTGTCAATAAAAACAAAGTTGTTTAAGGCTTTTTCAGTGTTGGAAAATTTGTTTGTTTTTTGTTGATTGATCAAGATTTTCAGTTTTCCACAATCAGTTTTCAACATTTGTTATAAGTTTCCTTTTGAAGTTTCGATGTCTTTGCTTAACTTATTGACAAGTTTAGCTATTTGCTCATCGTCAAGTATAAGTTTTTCTATGTTTGAAATTGAAGTTATAACTGTAGAGTGATCTCTTCCGCCGAATTTTTCACCTATTTCCTTGAAAGTTCTTGAGGTGTATTTTCTTGAAAGATATATTGCTATCTGTCTTGAAATAGATATGCCTTTAGTTCTTTTTTTTGAAATTATATCAGAAGGTTTTACCTTTGTTGTTGCTGAAACGGTTTTTATAATGTCTTCTATTTCAATGGGTTTGTTTTTTATTATGTCTTTAAGTATACTTTTGGTGAATTTAAGGTCTATAGTGCCGTTTCCTATGAATTCGTGCAGTATTTTAAGATTATTGATGGCACCTTCTATTTCACGGACATTATTCTTAAAGTTTGAAGCTATGAAATCAACTGCCTCATCATCCAGATTTATTTCAAAAAGTTCGGCTTTTTTTCTTACTATGGCTATCCTTGTTTCGTATTCAGGAGGAATTATATTTAGCGAAACACCCATTAAAAAACGTGATTTAAGCCTGTCATCAATATCGACTATTTCATTGATATACTTATCAGACGTTATGACGATCTGCTTTTTTTTCTCGTAAAACTGATTGAAAATATAGAAAAATTCGTCCTGAGTTCCTTTTTTTCCTGATAAAAACTGAATATCGTCTATAAGAAGAACATCATTTTTAGTTATTTTGTCTCTGAATTCTGAAACATTCTTGTTCTGAAGAGATTTTATATAATCAGTCATTATCTGGTCTGCTGTTGAATAATATACTTTCTTATGTTTATTCTGTATTATATAATTTTCTATTGCATGTATGATGTGGGTTTTTCCGAGACCGGAATCACCGAATATGAAAAACGGGTTATAGCCTGTCCCGGGATTTTTAGCTATGGTCTGAGCAGCGTGGTAAACAGTTGCATTTGAAGGTCCTGAAACAAAATTGTCGAAAGTAAAATTTTTGTAATTTTCATTTCTTACAGGAATATCTTCTTTTTTTTCTTTTTCGTCTTTGAAGTCAAAATCGAGCTGAAGTTGTTCATTACTGTCTTTTTCTTCTTCAGCAACAACTATAAACTGAATTTTTGTATTTTCATCGAAAAGAGTTCTGGCAATTTTTTCTATTTTTGATAAGTAATTGTTTTTTTTGAGAAAATCATAGGCATATTTGCTTTTGCAGTTTATTACGATCTTTTCTCTGGACTCTTCTTTCGGAGAAAAAGCTTCAATAAAGGTGTTTATTTCCTTATTGTCGGTTTTTTTAAGTTCTTCTATTATTTTATTCCACATTTAATCCTCTTACAACTTACAAAAGTTCTCAATATTTTGCCTAATATTAATCCCTTTTCAAGAAAAAAAATTTTTTTTTGTTTATCCTTGAAAACAGTGGTTTTCTTTGACAGCGGCATCAGGAAAATCAGTTATGATTCCTTTTGTGAATTTGTTTTTCAATATTTTCTGCATTTCTTCAGAGGTATTTACGTTCCAGTATATTACTTCTGTTCCGGAATGAATGCACTGGATTAATTCATTCACTGTGAAATCAAAGTTTTCCGAGTCAGGCAGAATAATGTCAGGTTTAAGACTTGTTATTCTTTCTTTAAGATGGTCTTTAGTAGTGTCATCAAATAAAAGTCCTTTTTTCAAGTATTTGAAATTATTATTTATTTTTGTTATCACACTGTCGTGGAATGAAGTTATGATAAAATCTTCTGGTTTAAACAGTAAAAGAGTTTTTTCAACTGTTTCTTCAGTTGTTTCCGGCTCTTTTATTTCAATGTCAAGTTTGATTTTTCCTCTGCAGAGTTTCAGAACATCTTCCAAAAGCGGAATTCTGTAACCTTTATTTTCTGAAAGCTTAACTATTTCAGAGTAGTCAATCTCCTTAAGAATATTTCCGTCCAGATCGGGATTGTGGTGGATTATCAGTTTTTTATCCTTTGAATACCTTACATCGAACTCTATGAAATCGGCACCGTCAAGAATAGCAGCCTCAAAACTTTTCAAAGTATTTTCAACAGCCTTTTTCGGACTTCCGCGGTGACCGCCGACAAGTTTTTTCAACATTTTTGTCTCCGTAAACAGATTCATAAAACATTTGATTCTATTCTATGGGGTAAAAAAGGACATTATTTTTTTATATTGAATAAATATTCAGAATAATTAAAATAATATGATTTTTTAGGAGGTTCGCATGCTGTATATTGGAAAAAAGTTTGAACTTACCGAGTACTTCAGATCCGTTCCGATCGAGCAAAAGGCCCAGTTATACAGAGGAATCCGTTCGATTATGGCTATGCTCGTCAAGGTGTCGAAGATGACAGAAATCTATTCTGTACGCGACAAAATCTTTGCTGAGTTTACAGAGACGATGAAGCAGAATATGGATCTAATACACAATCTTCTTCCTTTTGCCACGGTTACGACAAAGAAAGTCGGTTTCTACTACCAGGAACGCAAGATCAAGCTTTTCGATGAAGGCGAAAGAAAATTCAGAAATATATTTTTATCAAATGAAATCAGAGAATTATACTTTGTGAAAGGAATAACTCCGGAAGAAATAGTCAATTTTTTCGCAGTTATTCAGGAAACTCTCAACTACACTCTTCTCGATTACGATTTCAACACAAGGCTCTGGGATTACGGTATCACACATGTCGGCACTATTTCCGACCCGGATATGGGTGATCCTGAACCGTGGCAGGAAAGTTGGTTCAAAAGTGATGTAAAGCCCGTTACCGCTGCCGAACTTTTTTCAATGAAGCCCCAGAATATCAATGAACTTTCAACAATATCCAATGAATACAGCATGATGCCGGCTGTTGACATGGATAAATTCAACAAGTGGGCAGAAAGTTGTGGAAAGGATGTTGTTGTCGGAAAGTATCTCGACAAAGCGGTAAAAGTCGTTCTTGCCTATCCGGACAGGGAATCAAACAAGAATATTGTCGGCAAAATATGTGAATATGCTATTAAAAACATACAGAACGGCGATTTCATTTCAGGTTTTGTTTATATCAACAATCTGATTTTATTGGAAAAAAATATAACAGACAAGAAAAATATAATATACCAGAAAGTCAAGGAAGTTCTTGACAGAGTAAAGTCTGAGGATTTTCTCAATACTGTTTTTGAAGTCGCTTACGGAATAGAACATTCGCAGATAGAAAGTTTCAGCAAACTTCTCAATCTTATCAGCGAGGAGCAGTTTGAAACAGCGTTTACTAAGCTTTGCGAGCTTGACAACAAAGATGTCAGGCTTGCCTGCCTCGAGGGTCTTGCCAAAAACCTGAAAGACAAGGAAGTGGTTCAAAGGTTTATAGAAAATCCCGACTGGCATGTTGTCAGAAATTTTCTTTATATTCTGCGTTTTGCCTACAACCCGGAATTTCTGCCGCAGGTCCGCGAGGTCATGAACCATGCGGTAAAACAGATAAGAATCGAGGCTGCTAAAGTTCTGAGTATTTATGATGCCGACGAAAACCTTGAATATTGGGAACGCGCCGTTTTCTGTCCCGACGAGGAAGTACGTATCCTTGCGGTAGAAAACCTCGTCAAAGTCAGGGATATGAAGGTAAAAAGTATTTTCAACGAGATTTTCAAGCCGGCAAACCGCTCTAAATTCAACCTTACCGACTATGAACGTTATATGGACCGCATACTGGCTTCGGGGAGAAACGAATTCTTCGATCTGCCGGGTTCTATGATATTCTCGGAAAACAGGGAACTCAGAATTACGGCTCTCAAATCCCTGAACAAGCTCAGCAATCCGTCAATGGTCCTTATGCAGGTCAAAAGAAGGCTGAAAAGTCCTGAATTTCTCACTCTCGACAAAGAGGAGATCGATCTTCTGCTCGGTCTTATGAAGGGCGAAATGATAACCCCGATGCTTGAAAACCTTGAATTTATTTTTAATCTTCATGGTAATATATTTAATAAAAACAAGTATTTACCTTTAAAAAAGCAGGTTTTTGGATTTATCATGCCTCGTGCAGCCAAAAATATCGCAATGAGGAACTGGATAGAAAAAGGAAAACAGACAGGCGACAGCGAAACGCGTTCCATTCTTGAGGGGAGAATTTAGCCATGGATGAAAGAAGAAACAGACCGGAATATGACAATTCACCGAAAAAATGGCGTTACAATTTCTCTAAATCGCTTTTCACTTTCTGGAAAAACGTCAAAATGTACGGTGATAAAAATGAGAGAATCACTGAAGAAATCACATTTTTCAAACAGGTCCTCGATTTTTTCTTTGCCGAAAAGGATGAACTTTCCATTCTTTTTGACGGAATAGACATAAAAGTCGACAAAGTAAGAATCAGAGGACAGCGTCAGGACGACAAATATTTTGAGGATATCTACGATTTGTTTCTTTCACTCTGCATGTCGGGGATAACTTTCAAAAAAGGTGTCAGGGACGATGAAATTCTTACGCTTCTTGCTGTTATGGGTAAGTATCCTGTCGGCCGTGAGCCGAAGATCAAGGCGTACGAGCGGGTAAAAGCCGATCTTCCGCCTCTAGATCACATCGAAATTTATCCTTACGACCCGGAGGAATCGGGCAATCTGCCGATTTACACTCCGGAACAGTCCGTACGGCAAATTTATTGTTCACTGTGCCGCGATTACGGCGATATCCGCAAAATGGTAGATGCCGCAGAAAGCATTCCGCTCCGAATGACTGAACGCAGAGTTCAGGATCTTATAAGCATAGTTTCAAACACAAAAAAGATTGAAACTATTGAATTTATTATGTTTTTAGCTTCAAATCCCTCTTTTAAAAGTTCTACGGAAAGCGCATTTACAGTTTCTAATGTAATCTGGTCGATCCTTGTCGCCAAGAAACTGAAAATTGATATGCAGTCAATAAAAAGAATCGCTGTTTCGTCATATTTCCAGTATTTTTCCAAAGACCAGGAAAAGGGTTATTCCGCACTTTCGAGAATGGATGAATTCAACTATGACAGGATCGAAGCTGCTGTCAACTCCGCATACAGGATCAACGATTTTTCTGAAAAAGCACTTCTTGAAGACAGGTCGGCCTCCAGCGGAACGCTTTCCGGAGAGATTTTGAAAGTGGTTTCATATTTTTCGGCAGTTACAAGAAAGTGGCCGGACAATTCGTTTTACCGCTGCCCGCTCATGACAAGGCCGCAGGCTGTCCGTTCGATAGTAAACCTCTGCACAAAGGGTGTTTTTAATAAAGAAATCGCCGAAGCGTTCTTTTCGATGTCCGGCATTTATCCGATAGGCAGCATAGTCAAACTTTTCGACGGAACACCCGCTGTCGTCGTAAAAAGATTTAAAAACTTTTTTGAAAAATCGGAAATTCTTCTTCTTGACAAAAATCTTTCAGTCGGCGAAAGAAAAGTTGTAACTGCCGAAAATATTCTGGATGTTCCTGATTCTGCGGGAATCGTTCTTCCTGAAAGCACAACTGTCCAGATTCTCAACACATTCCTTGATGAAAGGGAAATCAACAATGAAAAATCAGAGTAAAACCGTTACTCTTGAAAAAGGGCGCGAAAGACTGGCTAAAAACCACAATCCGTGGGTCTATTCAAAAGCTTTGAAACATATTTCCGACGGAGTTTCCGACGGCGACACCGTTGCAGTTTCCGATTATGCCGGAGATTTTGTAGCGTGGGCTCATTACAACGGCAGATCGGGCATTGCGCTGCGCCTTCTGGAATGGGACGAGGCAAAATATCCTGATGAATTGTGGCTGAAAGAGAAAGTTGAGGCGGCAGTTTTACTTAGAAAAAAAATAATTCCCGAAAATACAGGAATTTTTCGCCTTATTTTTTCGGAATCGGACATGCTTCCCGGAATAATCTGCGATGTTTTTGACAAAACCGGGGTTTTACAGATTTCGACTCCGGCTTTTGACAGAATAAAACAGCGGCTTGCAGAAATTATCGCGGAAACAGCAGGGCTTGAAGTAGTTTACGAGAAAAGTGACGGTGACGGCAGAAAAATCGAAGGACTGCCTGAAAAATCGGGTTTTCTTTATGGAAAACAAGATCTTACAAAAATTGTTTCACGTGAAAACAACCTTTTTTTCGAGGCCGATTTATTGGGACAGAAAACCGGTTTTTATGCTGACCAGCGGGATAACCGCAGATTTTTCGGCGAGGTTGCACACGGAGAAATCCTCGATATCTGTGCATTTTCCGGCGCGTTTTCGGTATATGCTCTGAAAAACGGAGCCAAACACGCGACTTTATTGGATATTTCCAAGGAATCAGAGGCTTTGGTGCGACGCAATATGGAGCTCAATTCGATAGATCCGTCACGCTATACCTTCATAAAAGGCGATGTCTTCGAACTTCTGCGGAGGTTTTCGGCTGAAGGAAAAAAATTCGATTCAGTCGTGCTTGATCCTCCGAAACTCGTTCCTTCGAACAAATACCTTGAAAAAGGGCTAAGAGCCTATAAAGATTTGAATTTCAACGCACTCAAGCTCGTTAAAAAAGGCGGGATTTTCGCGACATTTTCTTGTTCAGGAGCAGTAACTCTTGCCGATTTCAGAAACGCGGTCGCCTTTGCTGCTCACGATGCGGGCCGTGAACTTAAAATTCTTCGCCAGCTCCATCAGGCACCGGACCACCCGATACGTGTCAGCGCTCCGGAAACGGAATATCTGAAAGGTCTTTTGGTTGAAGCCTTGTGACGATATTATTTGAACTCAGGGTATATCCGGATCCGCAAGATTGTGTTTTTCAATATAGCGTTGAAGGTATTGATCATATGCTCCGTTGTTGAATTTCACGGTCTCTTTCAAGCGTTCAAGGTCAAACAGATCTCCTGACAGGATAAATTTCAATTTATCGTAATAAAAAGCAAGATCCTGATCCTTGATATGATTGATCCCCGTATTCAAGGTCTTTTTATAACCGGCCGGAAATTTTCTTTTCATGTGACCCACTCTCCAGTCATTAAAGTGAATGGCCGGAAGTCTGACAAGCAACGGGTCGTACAAACGGTGTTCATACTTGTCTTTGTTCCCGATGAACCACTGTATTCCTCTGTTTTTGGCTTTAGAGATGATAGTTATTTCTCCGTTTTTTGAATAATCATCAAGTATAGGAATAAGTCCTGTGATCGGATAATAGTATTCCTGTTCATCGGCAAACCAGCACGGCCTGTTTTCTTTGATATACTCTTCGCAGGATTGTTTTACGAGATTTATTTGGAAAAAACTGTAAAAAAACGCCATAATGATCAGCGAACAGAAAAACGGAATGTTCTGTCGTCCGCCAATCGGCATAAACATTAAGAGGAAAACTATCCAGAATAGCGAAAGAAAATGGCGGCCAAGCATGAAATCTCCGCCGATGTAAATGATATACATCAGGTAGAATACGATTCCTGAAGTTGTAAGCAATAATTTAGGATCTTTGTGATTTGCCGCCAGATTATAGCCGATGAAAAATATCGGGAACAGCAGTATTGCCGCATCAAAAAACAGGGATGTAAATCCGTACCAGACTCCGCGGAGAAGGTAATCTCTCAGCGGAAATCCGGTGTTGAGTTTAGCAAGAGCGGTATTGGGAACAAAACTTGCGTAATAAAACCACGAAAAAAGTTCCCACAAAATAAACGGCGAAAGCCCGAGGATCGCTATAGGAATAACCTGAAAAAACTTGTTGAGGGAGAATTTTCCCGAATCTTTTTCGTCTTTTTTATACCTGAACAAAAACACATAGGCTGATACGGGCGCGAAAATAAGCGCGCAGTCCATCCGCGAGAATGCGATCAGACCTTCAAGAAGGGCGATTTTAAAGAGTTCTTTCCTTGGGAAATACTCATTTTTGAAAAGTACCGTCAGATAAAAACTGCCGAGCATGAGGATCTGGGCGTTCTCCAGACCGCTCGTGGTGTATGAAAGATAGGTTTTTGAAGTGCAGAGCACCGCTGTTGCCGCAATTAAGACTACCGGCCAGTCGTCTTTCTGGTAAATTAACCTGAACAGCATGAACAAAGCTATGCCTGAAAAAAGGAGATTAAGGATCATTCCTACCGCATAGGCATTGTTCCAGAGAGCCATTCCCAAAGTAACGGCAAGAGTCCAGAGCGGACAGGTCGAAACATTTACTCTGATTCCCGGAGTCGGAGTAAACCCGTTGCCGGCGAGCAGATTTGCAGACATAACATAAGCGTGATAGGCATCGTCACTGCACCATGCGAAGGAAAGAATCCTTAAGAAAATCAGGATAAATGCCAGAACAAAAAGCAGGTTTTTTGTTGTCGGATTGTTTAAAGATTCTTTTTTTCGATTTTTTCCGGCATAGACTTAATCATCATTTTTCACTTCGGCAAAAGTGGTGTA
>CACZFE010000019.1 GCA_902780365.1 uncultured Spirochaetales bacterium | reverse complement strand
TTTTTTCGCTCTTTTTGGAAAAGAAGCGGCCGAGAAGCCAGAAAACGATCCAGTAAAGACCTAAAATAAAGAACATAAGGATCAGGGCAAGGACGCTTTCAACCACACCGAGACCGCCGTAAATATTGAGTGAATAGAAAATCCAGTAAAAAACAAAGGCGTTTGCCGGGACAGTTATCGCATAAATCGCCAGGATCTGCTTTTTTACTGTTTTAAACGAGCCTACAACATAGAAAAAAAGCGGCATGACCGGAAAAATCAGAGCCCAGCCCATGAATTCATGGATAAAAACGGGTTTTATATCTCCAGGGATCACGAACGGAAAACTGAAAGCAAAACAGAAAACAAATAGAAAAGAGGCTATGAACAGTTTGATTTTACCAGGCATTTTATTCTTCACCGCGCCCTTTCCACTGCGGATAAAGCTGTCTCATCACGACATTTTCAGCTGTCCGCATCTTTTCCCTCTCTCCTTTTTTGTGGTGATCGAAACCAAGAAGATGCAGGATCCCGTGGACGACCATAAAAGTCATCTCCTCGTCGAAAGTAGTCCCGTATTTTTCGGCATGACTTGTGACGACATCAGTGCAGATAAAGATATCACCCAGAAGATAAGGCGCGTACTCAGCCCCCTCGCCTTCAGCGAAAGCGAACGAAATGACATCTGTGGACCTGTCTATATGCCTGAAATCGTTATTGATTTCCCTAATGCGCGCTTCATCTACAAAAATTATCGAAACTTCATAAGGATCGGTCGTTTTGAGATCTTTGTAGTTCAAGGCAAGACGAACGGCCTTGCGCATGACAACTTTCAATTCATTCGGCGCGTAATCACACTCCGAAAAAAACGCTATCTTCATTCTATCTCCTGATCAGGCTGTTCGGCAGCTGCAACCGGAGACATTTCTTTGACTTTATCCTGCGGATACTTGACTCTGCCGTGATAAATTCCTGAAAAAGTGTTGACAAGCGAATCTTCTATTATCTGAAGGTCCTTCGTGGTCAGGTTACATTTGACGAACTGGTTTTCCCTGATTTTTCCTGCAATTATCTCCTGGACCCTTGTTTTGATACCGTTTTCGGTCTTTTTGTCCATCGAGCGGATCGCTGCCTCGCAACTGTCGGCAATCATAAGAAGGGCAGTTTCCTTCGACTGAGGTTCAGGTCCCTGATATTTGAATTCGGCTTCCGAAACATTCGGATCCATCTCTTTCGCCTTTTTGTAGAAATATCCGACCAAAGTCGTGCCGTGATGCTCCAGGATCGCAGCTTCAATCTCTTCTCCGAGATGGTATTTCTTTGCAAGTTCAAGACCGTATTTGACATGGTTGGTGATGATCCTCGCCGACATTGTCGGTTTATAGCTGTCGTGAGCGTTCTTTCTGTCACGCTGGTTTTCTGTGAAATATTCCGGTCTTTCAAGCTTTCCGATGTCGTGAAAATAAGCCATGACCTTGCATTTGAGCGGATTGAGCTTCAAATCGCGTGCCGCGACTTCGACAAGCGAGGCCAGAGTAAGGGAATGCTGGTAGGTTCCGTTGGCATATACCGACATCTGCTTGATAAGCTCGTTGCTCATCGTCGAGTAGTTGACATATTTTATGTTGGTCGTGTAATCAAGCAGCGATTCGAAAAGAGGAATCATTATAGTTAGAATTCCGCCCGAAAGTAATGCCGAGACAAAAGCTCCGATTATTGTTGCAAACACATCGATTCCGCTGTGGTTCAAAGAAGAATCCAGCATTCCGACAAGCAGCGCAAGTCCCATCGAAACGAAAGAAAACTTGAAAGTGTTCCACATGATCTGACCGGACGATTCGACGTGGAAAATTATAAACATGAAAAGAAGCGAACCGAAAAGGTAAAAAACCGGAATAAAATAATTCTCAGGAAAAAGCATCGTCAGAGCAGCAGAAAGGACAAACAGAAAAAAACATGCAGTTTCCGTATTGATGAGAACTCTCACCGCAGCGACAAAAAACGGCAACGGAAAGAAGAAGTAAACTGCCTTGTTGTCGTAGGCCACTTCCTGAATCCACGGCATTGCGGAACGCAGGAGGAAAAGCGCGCTGAACATGAGCGAAGTCATGAGAAGCAAATCTTTGTTGCGGTATTTGAATTTGCCTATCGAACGGGTGAAAACAAGGAAAACTATCACAATGAAAACCACTGTGTAGAGAAAATTTCCGATGAAGAAAAATTCTTTTGAAATATTGTCGGACTGTTCTTTCATCACTTTGAAAACTTCGATATCGTCCTTTGAAATCACAGCTCCTGAAGAAATGATACGCTCGCCCCTCGCAATCTTTCTTTCAGACTTCGGAGCGTTGTTCTTTGCCTCGATTTTTTTAAATTCGGTATCCGCAGCATTGTAAAAAATCGAATCCTTCATCGTCCAGCTGCCGACTTCGGCCACAATTTCAAAGCCGTGAGGAGTGAAATCCGAGAGATTGAGTTTGTCCTTCGTGTGGAGAATTTCGGCCTTAAGAGCGACAGAATTTATGATTTTGCCGGTCTGGACAAAGAAAGACGGGATTTTGTTTGTCTGATTAGCATCCTGTGGCACATCCTGGATTGAAGAATCCTTTTTTCTGACGACAATATGCTTTGGAACATAGTCTGAGGGAATACCTTCCCTGAGAATATAGTAATCGTTCTGATTGAAGTACTCGGTTATCTCTGCAATAGCCCCGGGGATCCTCGCCGGGAAAATATTGTCGGCAAGTTCGCGGAAAACATTGTTGGCAAGAGGAGTACCGATTATACGCTCGAAATCGGCCCGTTTTTTCATAAAAACAGCCGGGAGACCTGTCTTGAATTCCCTGAAATCACCGCTTTTGCCGGAATCTATGACATAATCAGCAAGAATTTCGTGAAATTCAGACGGGATGGGAAGGTTTTTTGCAACTATCGTCTCCTTGATATTTTCTTTCGCTGCCTCACGCATCATCCTGAACGCATCGGTCAAAGCCTCAAGATTCTTCTTCTGATCGACAAAATCGTAGGTGTTGGGAACGTTGTTCATCTCACGTTCCTGATTTATAGCGGTCTCCTCCTCGTTGTTGATTATGTAGTCCTTGTCGGCAACTATCGAATGGTCGATAGGACGGCCGATGTTTTTAGGATCGTCGGGGTAGTTTTCCTTTCCTGATGCAGGAAGAAGAATCCATGCGATCATGAGAGAAAAGAGCAAAAATATTGCGGCACGCGATTTTGTATCGCTTTTTCTCAGCCAGCTGACATACTTTTCAGAGAAATCATCAAATTTTTCAAGCAGAATGACATAGTAAAATATTGATGAAAATACAAACCAGACAAGAATCTGCGGCGAACTGTCACGTTTTTTACGCCATGAATCATAGATTTTATAAGGTTTTTCAAACTTGCTGAAACGCCAGCGGAAAATATCCTCATCTTCGTTTTCAGATGATTTTTCTATAATGAATTTCAGCTTTTTGAATTCCTTCTCGAGTTTCTCGTTAAGAATTTCATTCGCCTGTTTTAAGCTTTCCATTTTTCCCCGCAGCAAAAAACGCGGTATTATGAACCAAAACCACCGTCAAGTCAAAAATGTCGGGATAACGTTATTATCGTTATTATCGTTCAGAACGATTTTTTTCTTCCCCGGTTTCCAAAAGCTGTCCCTGGAAAATTCCGGAATTTTTGATGAAAAATACGGCTTTGAGCGGTTCAGCAAATATTTCGAGTTTTTTCGCATACTCTTCCTCTTCGCCTTTTTCCGGTGTATTCAGACCGAGAAAAACGACATCTGCTCCGCTGCTTACCCGGCTGAGGACTTGTTCGAAAAGCTCATCTTTTTCCTTAATGATTATCATAGGCTCAGCTGAGATTCTCGAATCCGCGGAAAGTTTCCTGAGTTCCGCTTCGGCGCTTTCTTTAGCCGATTCTTCGGGAACCATCCTGAGGAGCTTGATCGTCGCGTCGTCCCATGCCGGAGATTTTGTAAGAAGATAAGCCAGAAGCAGCATAAGGTCACCGTTTCTCTGCAAACCGCCCCACCAGACATGAATTGTCTTCTGCGAATTTTTGACATTGAAATCTGGTGAAACCTTGCCGATGACCGTCGATTTTTTAAGGAAAGAGATCCTCCTCATAATTGAAAGATAGCGCGGAAGATATTTGCTCACCTCATTCGGCCAGCAGATCATTATCGTGTTCGAGCGGAGACCGGCCATTCCGTTTGCCTGCACAGCGGTGAGAATACCTTCTTCGAAATTATCCACGACATTTATTTCCGGAAACACCGAAAGAGCGTTTTTATTGTAAAGATTTTCCATAAAATCCATTTTGCCTTCGATATCCATCTTTTCTTCGCCGAGTCTTCCCAAAAGGATCTCGGTTACAGTGACTATGCCGCTGCTGAGACCGAAATTCGAGGCAAATTCGATGAGCCTGACCTGTTTTTCAGGGTTGTTCACGAAAACCTGAATGTAAGGTCTCCAGTTTCGTGGAGTCATTTTGAGGTCCTTGAGCTGGATGAGCGAATTTTTGACCAGATTCTCGTAAACGCCGCGTCTTGCGTCTCCGACTGCCGAATTCTGGGCCGCAACACGTTTCAGGATGAAGTAAAGCATCACTTCTATGATTATCGCGATCACGCTGAGAAGCGGATCAATGAGGAACATTACGATTATGCAGGCGATCCCGCCGACAAGGCTGATTATAGCCGGGATCTTGAACTGCGGCCTCCACGAAGGTTCGTTGCTGAGTGTTTCAAGCGCCGCAGTTATGTTGACGATGCCGTAAACTGTGAGAAAAAATATGGTAAGGATCGAAGCGACTGTGTTGAGGTCGCCGAGAAAAACCGCACCGCATGCGATCGACAGAGAGAGGATGAACGAAGCGTATTCCCCCTTTTTCGACTTCAAAAATTTCTGTCCTTTTCTGCTTCCGACCTGGTCGCACGCCATCGCGATAAAAGTTCTGGGAGCGCCGAGCATCGAGCCTATCGCGCTTGAAAAAATTGCTCCTAAAAGTCCGGGAAGAATGACGATATTGCCGTTAACAGGCGAAATCCTCGACCATATCATCTGGTCAGTCAGCATTTCTTCGGTCGAAGCACCCATCGTGAGGAAAAAAGGCAGAGTGACATAAAACGCGAAACCGGTGAGAGTCGCCGTGATCGCCCCTACCGGGATCGATTTCTGCGGATTTTCAAGATCTCCGGAAAGTCCGAGACCCGCCATGATGCCGCTTACCGCCGGGAAGAATATCGCCATTGCCGAAAAGAAGGAAAGGTCTCCGTGTTTAGCGAAAATTTCACCCGCGCTCGTCGGGAAAGTGCGGAAACACTCGATGAAACTCCCTTTCATAAAGGCTCCGATGATAAGAAAAAGTATCGAAACCGCGACAAAGATCATAACGGGAATCTGCGTTTTCATCGCAAAACCAGCTCCGACAAATGAGACTGCGGCAACGATCGCAATTATCCCGAAAGTGACTAAATTGAGCGAAAAATTAGTCTCGAAAAGCATCTTTATCACTTCGGCGAGACCGAACGAATAGAGCGTTATCGAAAGCGCCTGCGAAAGAAAAAGCGGAAGTCCGACAGCGCCGCCGATTTCAAAGCCTAAACTTCTCGAAACAATGTAGTAAGCTCCTCCGACACCCACTTTTTTGTTGGTCGCAATCGATGAAAAAGAAAGAGTCGTTATCAAAGTTATCGAATTTGAAATAAGAACAATGAAAACCATCGGCCAGAGCCCTACTGTTCCGACAAGACTTCCGGCACGCATATACATGATGACTCCGAAAATCGTGAGGATCGTCGGAGTATATACACCTAAAAAAGTTCCGAGTTTTTTTGTTTGTGCATTTTCCATAAAAATCGACCTCTAAAAAAACAAAACTGCGGTATTATAATGAGATTTTTTTTAATTACGACTTTATGCAGGCTTCAAGCTCACAGACCGTCCCTCACCGGCTGAGAATCCGAAGTGAATACAGAACCGTTTCCGCAGAATGAAGAATTTGACAAACTTTCTTCCAGCATGCTGAAATCGTTGATATTCCAGGCATTAACAGCGGTCATATTGTTTCCGAAAAACATTTTTTTCAAGCCGAAACTCCTAAGCTCGGAATCAGCAATGTTCAGACCGTTGTTGTTATTGAAAAGAGTCATTGAATCAAATCTGAGAAGCGATGAAGAATAGAGCGATATTCCGTGACCGAAATCGGTCGCCGGGGCAAAAACGCAGCTTTTATCCTCTGTGCATCTGCGCGGCAAAGTGTTTTTTATCTCGACATTTTCCAAAGAGACCTCGGCATTTATGGCGAGAATGCCGCTTTCTCTGTTTTCAGAAAGAAGACCGTTCTTCATCGTTGCGACAGCTCCCTCCTGAATGGCCGCACCGACTCCGAATTCTCCTGTATAACTATCTGATTTTGTTGATAATATTTCAAAATCCTCGATATCGACGCTGCACGCTCCGTCAAGCAGGATCCCCGCTTTTTCAGCAGAATTTACAGAAAGACGATTTATGAAACTTTCGCTTCCGTCCACAACCTGCAAAGCAAAACCGTTTTCACCGAGACCGTCGGAAAAAACCGAATTCACGCTCAAATCCTCGGCATAAAGCATCGCTCCGCGTGAAAAGACACCGTTTCCACGGCTGTTTTCTATTAAAACCCGCTCGAAACACCCTTTCACACTGCCGTCAAGTACGATCCCGCCCTGCTCTTCTAAAGTTTCAAGCATATTTTCGGCAGAAAAATCAACGAGCTGCAGATCGATATCGTCACTTTCCGAAGAGACAAAAACGAACGAAGTCGCCGTATCTGAAACAAGGCTCTTTTTTATCACGATATCGGCTGAATTTTCCGCATAAAAACCGTGTCCTTCGTAACTGCGAAGACCACCATAGACTCCTGAAATCACTGTATTTTCGATATCAATTTTGTTTTTTTCCCCCGATTCGCCCCAGACTGCTATACCGAACGAATTGACTCCCGAGATCTCGCTTCCAGAAACATTCAAAGTGCCGTTTCCAAAAGAAATTCCGTAACTTATCCCTGATGCAGCTTCATCTATATCGCCTATAAAAGTGTCTATAACCGCAAGATCCGCCCTGCATCCCGCCTCGTCAGGACAGATGTTTATCCCGCCTTTCGTGCAGTGAGAAAGGACGCTGTTTACAACTTTGGTCTTGCTTCCGGCAGCTGCAAGCATACAGCGCACACTTCCCGAAAGAGAGATGTTTTCAAGAGTCACTTCCGCACCGGGAAGAACTTCGACAACAGCCTCTTTTTCCGCATCATCGCAGACGATAAGCGTATTTCCGGCGCCGCTTCCCGAAATCCTGAGATCTTTCCCGGCCTTTACGCAGCCATAGAAACACCCTTCACCCAAGAAAAGTTCCCCGTTTTCAGGCTCCGGCAAAGAAACACAGTCCGAATTTTTGTCATATTTTTTTATTCCGGCAATTTCAGGTTTTTGAGGCAATTCGGGCTTTTGATATGAAACGGCGTTTTCCGCACACTCTTCAGCCGCTTCGTCGGGAATTTCATCAAAATCGTCCTTTCCGGCAGCGGCATTTTCACCTGTTCTGCCGCAGGAAAAGAGAAGAAAAACGGTTAAAGCAAAAATAAAAATCTTCATTGGAGTTCAAAAAAAGTATCTATTATAAAAAGTTCTTCTTCCAGCTTCATATCGGCTATCGCAAAACTGTTCCGGGCAATTCCATCTCTCAAAGCCTTATCTTCCGGAGCGTTCTGCACGACAAGACCGAACGAGCCTGCATCCGAAGAAATCGAAAGATTTTTGAATATTGCACCGGGAAACGCTGTTGAATCGTCACCGTCGAGAATTATTCCGGCACGGGCAAAATCCGAAACAGAGCTGTCTTCAATGGCGACAGAGCCGCTTTCGGAAAGAAACGGATTCTTCACGACTATTCCGTCCCCCACGGTTTCAAGCGAGACCTCCCTCTTTCTCACTCCTTCGATCGAACTTCCTGAAATTTGCAGGGCTGTATTCCCTAAAATTTCTATAGCAGCGGCGCCGTTATCGGAAAAAGTGCTGCCGGAAACAGACAAAAATCCTCTTTTTTCGCTTTGATTCTGCGACCATAGAGCGGCAAAACCGCATTTTGAAACCTTAACATTTTCGAGAGTGATTTTGTGAGAACCGTTTATCAGGATTCCCGTTCCATCGGTTCTTTCAATTTTTGAATTTCTAATCAAGACTTCCGACTCTTTGCCCGAAATCACGATCCCGCGACCGCCGAAAACTGAACTAGCGCTTATCCCTGAAAAAGAGATATTTTCCATTTCGACAGAACTTCCAGAAATAAAAAGCGCAGCTGGATCAGTCGAGATGTTTTTAAAAGAAAAATCACGCAGGAAAACTCCTGAAACATCTGAAACTGCAAGACTTTCCAAATAAGTTGAACCGTCTTTCCTGCCAAAAATCCTGATCTGCCTGCCGACAGTCACGGAACCTTCAAAGACTCCGCTTTCAAGGCATACGCAGTTTGAAAAAACGGCGGCTGAATTGACCAGCGCATCCTGCAAAGAATTGATATCATGCGCGACATAGCACTTTCCGCCGCACTCTTCCGCCAATGAATAATCTGAGACCCTGTTTTCCGAACACGACAAAACAAAAACAGAAGCCAAGATAAACAAAAACTTATCCATTTTTCAAACTCCAAAGAATACATTAACAGACATATTTATAACTAAAGAAAGATTTTTGTCAAATAAAAATTAGATTTATTTTACATCAATCAGAAGTTTACTACATCTTTATTTTCATGGACATCATAAACGCCGTTCAGACCGACGTTGAAGAATTCGTCTTCGTAGATATAACTGTAGATCATGTAGAATTTCATAACTTTTTTGACATAGTCGCGCGTCTCTTTGTAAGGGATCATCTCGACGAAAAGATAGGCTTCCCTGCCGCCGTAACGCGAAATCCAGTCGGAGACATTGTGCGGACCTGCATTGTATGCGGCTGTCGCGGCAATGAGATTGTTGTCGAAACGCTTCAGGAGTTTTGAAAGATACCAGACCGAAGCCTTCATGCTGTCGTAGGGATCCATCGGGTCTTTGATCTTTATCCCGCCGAACTTGCTTATTTTCTCGAATGTCTGCGGCATGATCTGCATGAGTCCGAGAGCTCCCACGTTCGATGAAAGCGATTCGCGGTAGTATGTTTCGGCACGCATTATCGAATAGATGAGCTGCACAGGAACGTTGAACTCTCCCGCAAGTTTCAGGACGACTTCGAGGTAAGGCGTCGGATAAAGCAGCCTCCACTCCTCTTTTTTGCCGTAGTGCGGCGAATAAGTCAGTTCCGGACTGAGCTGGTTGTAGTAGTAGCTCGTGACTTTCGCCGTTTTTTTGAAGAATTTGTTGTAGACAAGATGTATTTGAGAAAGGATCTCCCTGTAGTTTGATGAAAACTCGTCGATTATCTGCGCTTCCGGCATCGGAATTTTCATCGAAGAAGCGTTTTTCGCGTGTTTTGCCTCATTGTAAGAAGTGTAGATCCGCATCATATCGACATAAAACTCGACTCCGTCAAGATCGTCTGCCTTCAGAAAAAGGTCAATCATAACCGCCGGTTCGCGCTTTTTTATTTTGGCGGAGAGCTGGTTCAGAGAGTTGATGAACTCATCTTTTGTAGCGCCTATCTCAGCCTTATTCGCAAGCCACTTCTGCGAAGTCGCAGAAACATTGCCGAAGTCCGGTCTCTTCTTGAACTCGTCGCGCTCGATTATGTGAAAATAGGTGAAATCGTAATATGAAATAAAGCTGTTCAGGCTTTCCGGAATACCGCTTTCATCGACAGAACACTGAAAATTAAAGTCCGAAAGCGCGGCGCAGTAGCCGTTTATCCTGTCAAGAAGCGCGGTGAGACCCGTTATCGCCTCATAACTCCCCTTCCCGTCAACGAATTTGTCGTAATTCATCTTTTCGGAAAGAAGAAATTCCGACCACATCGTGAACGCGTAGAGGTCGTTTCCTTCGAAAAGATAAATAAGCCCCAGTTTGTAGAGCGAAAGCATGAAATATTTCGAGTTCTGCTTCATTGCGACTATTCCGCCCAAAATCTCCTTGCTCTTTTCCGCCATGCCGTTTTCAAAATAGACCAGCGCAGAAAGGAATTTCATCCTGTCTCTCTGCGTTCCGGCAAATTCATCCGAGGACTTGAGCAGAAAATCGGCCGCTTCGATCTCTCGCCCGGCCTGATTGAGAACTCTGTATTTTTTGTTCACGAGCTTGTATTTCGCATCGTTCGCCTTTGTCTGCTTTGAAATCGCGTCGTCAAGCATCTTCAGCGCATCGGAATAGCGTTTTGCAGAAATCAGATAGTCGGCTATCTCAAGATTCGCAGGGAACGGCAGAGTCAGATATTCGTCGCTAAAGAACTGCGAAAGCCTGTTTTCGCGCCGCATTATCGAAAGCCATCTGACATAGTACGGCGAAGAAGAGTTCGGAACTCCTTTGTTTTTCTTGAGTTTTACGAGCCTATCCACGACCTGGTTTTTCCACGAAAGAGAGCCGTAACTGTCCATATATTCGACATAATCCTTGAGAAAAGTGACCTGCGGTTCACCGTTTTTTTCAAGCGCCAGGATGCGGTTGAAAGCGGCGACACCGTTATCCTGCGCGTCAAGGCATTTGTCATAAAATTCGATCGCGGAATCATACTGCTTCCTGTAAAGCGCGACATCGCCTTTCAGACACTCAAGATCACTGAAAAGATAGTAGAGAGGATACGAACTTTTTATTTCGTCGATAATTTCGAGAGCCTGATTGAAGCGTTTTCTCGCCGCGAAAGTCTTCACCAGCATCACCTTGTAGTAAAGGGTGTTTTTCACATCGTTCGGCAGAGAATTTATCAGTTTTTCAGTCTCGTCGTAACGCGCAAGTTTGATAAGAAGCTCGATTTTCAGGATCGTAGAATCGGTCTTCGAAGCAAACTCTGCCTTGTCTATATGCGACGCGGCAAGGGCAAATTCACTGGCTTTGAAAAGTTCTCTGATGCAGTTGTCAGTGATCTGCTCCTCGTTGAGACAGTCGTTGTATGAAAAAAGCCGGAAAGTTAAAAACAGGACCGAAAACAGAACAAAAACCGACGGTTTCATGCGAACCTCTTCAAAATCCGCATAATATTAAGAAAACAGGATTTTTTTTCAATGATAAAAACGGGTTTAATAAAAAATTCACCCGTGATGGTAGCCGGAGCCGCTGTTTATCGAAAGTCCGCGGTATATCTGCTCAAGAATGTTTATACGCGCAAGCTGGTGCGGAAGCGTCCACGGCGCGATCGAAAGAGTGAGGTTTTCGTTTATGTCGCCGAATCCGTAAGCGCCCCCTATCACGAAGCAGACCGAGCCGTGCGAGACCGATTTTTCGCTTAAAAGTTTTGCGAAAGAAAGCGAGTCAAGCCCTTTTCCGGTTTCACGCAAAGCGACCACAAACGAATTCACTGGTATCGATTTTATTATGCTTTCAGTTTCAAGCACGATGTCGTTGCGCTCTTTCAGCTCAATTATTTCAAGCGGAGAATAGATCTTTATCCTTTTCTGAAAAAAATCATCTATCTCCCTGAACTGGCTTTTGAGTTTTCCTACAACGATTAAAGTGATTTTCATTACTGAAGATAAGAACTTATATCGACTTTCGCGCAGCCGCTCCAGATGTCTTCCAGAGAGTAGTAGTCGCGCAGTTCCTCAAGCATGATGTTTACTACAACGCTTCCGGCATCGACAAGGATCCATTTCGCGCTCGTCTCACCTTCGATGAGAGGTTTCGCGAATCCGGCGTTTTTAAGTTCGCGGAAAAGCGAATCGGCCATAGTCGTATTGTGCTGGGTGCTCGTTCCGGTAACAAAAACCATAAAATCGGTATAACCCGACTTCTTCTCGACATCGAAAACCATAATGTTCACACCTTTTTTATCGGAAAGGGTGCGGATAACCGTTTCTAATTTTTCACTTTTCGTCATTTTGCTTCTTTTCTTGTTTTTTCATTATGTTTTTTGAAGAATCAAGCGTTCTTCTGTGATATTCCTCGTTGTATTCAGGTTCCGAAATAACCGCCGAACCTGTTGAAAGCTTTCTCTCGCCGCTGATGTCGAACGCAACACCCTCCTCGGAGAACCTGAACGAAAGCTCCTCTATTTTCATTTCGGTCACAGCACCGTCGGAAGCGACATGGACCGTCATTTTTCCCTTGATGTTCTCTTTCTTTTTGCCGCCGAAACTTTTTATCATGTCGTCATCGTGCTTTTCCTCGGTCCCCTGAAGATTCTGGAGATACTTTTTCTGCGGAAGTGCAGAACGCTCCGTCTTCTTGTCGCTGAAAACTATCGTCACGGTATGTCCTTTACCTTCAGCTTTGGAAGATTCTATCGAAGCGTGGTCGCGCAGCATGAGGTAAATCGAAGGGATCGCGTTGAAACTGTTGTCCCGCATCATTTTGTGCTCGCCCATGCTGAAAGTTTTCGTAAACTCGCCGCCGAACGGTTTGCGGTAAAGGAAATTGTCCTTCCAGACTATGTCCCAGCCTTCGTTTTTGTCGTTTTTGTAACTCATCGCGAAGTTGCCCGCCTTGTCGCTTTCGTATTTCGCGCTTTCGCTTGTGTGAAGTTCCCTTTTGTTTCCGTCCTCGTCGGATGAAACCGTGCTGTAAGACATTTTCTGAGAGAAGGAATAGATCCCGTTTTTGTCGCGGAAATAGTAAACCGGAGCGACTATCAGCTTTTCAAGCTCGTCAAGCGACGTATAGATCTGGCTTTCATCGACAACCGGCTTGTAAGTTTCTTCGTCGAACACGCGGAATCCGCTTTCTTTCCGGTCTTCACTGCAGGAAACCGAAAGAACTATTAAAATCAAAAAGAAAAAACCGAAAAACTGTTTCATTCTGCACCTTACAAACAAAAAAAACGCGTTATATTAACTATTTTTGCAAAAATTTCAAGGAATTTTTAGTTGCCTGACTCTCCGAAAAATTCTTTCAGATCTATCGACGAAAGAAACTTCTGAACAACTGCAATAGAAACTTTCCTGCTCTCTTCCCTAACCTTCTCGTCACGGTTCCGCGCTGTCACGAAAAACGGTTTGTGGCTGTAGTGCGCGATTTTGAATTTCTGACCGTTTCTGAAAGTGTGGATATCGACCGAAACCGTGTATTTTTCATAATTATCGACCTTTATCGAAGCAGTTTTGACAATAACGACAACCTGATGAGGAAGCTCCTTTTTCTGAGTCGGGACGATCCCGAAATCAAGCAGCGCCTTTTCGATGTCGTCGATCATCCTGACAGGACTTTCGACTTTTAAAAAGACTTCCTTCTTCCCCGAAAGTTCAGCGATAAGGGGAACTTCCACAAATTTCTTATCTCCTTTCACAAGACTGAAAGACCCGCTGATATTTCTGTAACCATCTAATTTGACTACAAATTTATAATTCGCCGGTTTAAGGAATATCTTTTTGTTGAGTTCATATTTCTTTCCCGAGATCTCGACGCTCCCTTTCGCTCCCGAACTTTCCTGAAAATATACCGAACCGTATGAAGCGAGCTTTTCGATCTCGGCTTTCAGATCGCCCAGCATTGCGATATACTTGGCTCTTTCAGGGATCTGCCTGTCGGTCACGGCGTAAAGCAGCGAATAGGAAAGATAGATCATCGTAAGGACATCGTCATACTTTTCAGGAGGAAGCGTTTCGATGTCGTCGGGCATGGTTTTAAGAAGGTAAGTAATCGTATTTACTATCGTTCCCTGCGTCATAAAAGCCGTAACTTCAACAATTCCGCCTTTTTTCACAGGTTTTGTGAAAAGAACTCCCTTGAGAAAGACATTCGAACGGACAACGATGTCGTTTTTCAATGATTCCGTGTATTTGCCGTCCCTTTCTTCCTGACTTATCACCGTTTTTGAAGCTATGTCGGCGACAATGGAGTTCGCAAGCTGTGACAGCGCGTCGTTTTTCGCCGATTTTTCGTCCTCGCCG